>JAFSXH010000296.1 GCA_017444165.1 bacterium
TCGACAGCTGTGGTGTGTTTTTGGCTTATCTTTTGGGGAGGGAAGAGAAATAATTTTGGAGTATAGGCAGACCTATTTTTGGAGCTATAAGATTAGCTGAATTTTGGAGGATCTAATGAGTGAAGCTCATGATTATAAGGTAAAAGATATAAGTTTGGCCGAGTGGGGTAGGCGCGATATTCATCTTTCAGAGATGGAGATGCCTGGACTTATGGCGATAAGGGAGCGTTACGCTCAGGAAAAACCTTTGGCTGGCGTACGCATGGCTGGTTGTATCCATATGACCATCCAGACAGCCATCTTGATCGAAACTTGTGTCGCTTTGGGAGCTCAAGTTCGTTGGTCTTCCTGTAACATTTTTAGCACCCAAGATCACGCCGCTGCCGCTATTGCCGCCGCTGGTATACCCGTATTTGCCTGGAAGGGTGAGACCGAAGAAGAGTATGATTGGTGTATCCGTCAGACCTTGAAGTTCCCTGGCGGTCTGGGGCCCAACATGATCTTAGATGATGGCGGTGATCTTACTAATATTGTCCATAATGATTATCCTGAAATGTTCAAAGAAATTCGTGGCATAACCGAAGAGACGACTACGGGTGTACACAACCTTTATCGTCGCGCCAAAGAGGGAAAACTTTTGGCTCCCGCTATTAACGTCAACGATTCTGTAACTAAATCCAAGTTTGACAATCTCTATGGTTGTCGTGAGTCTTTAGCCGATGGCATCAAGAGAGCTACTGATATAATGGTAGCTGGCAAGGTTGTCGTTGTGGCTGGTTTCGGCGATGTCGGCAAGGGTTGCGCTCAGAGTATGCGCGGTTTCGGAGCTAGAGTTATTATCACCGAAATAGATCCTATCTGTGCTCTTCAGGCCGCTATGGAAGGCTACCAGGTAATGACGATGGAGGAGGCCGCTCCTTTGGCAGACATAATCGTTACTGCTACGGGTTGTAAAGATATAGTCATGGGCCGCCATATGTTGATGATGAAAGATAAGGCTATCCTCTGCAATATCGGTCACTTCGATTGTGAGATAGATATGCACTGGCTGACTACTACTCCTGGTATCACCGAATACTCTTTGAAGCCTCAGGTGGATGTCTTCCAATTGCCCAATGGCAGAGAGCTGATCGTCTTGGCTCGCGGTCGTTTGGTCAATCTCGGCTGTGCTACTGGCCATCCTTCCTTCGTGATGTCCTGCTCTTTCACCAATCAGGTCTTAGCTCAGATGGAGTTGTGGAAGAATCACGACAAGTATCCTATCGATGTTTATTGTCTGCCTAAGAAGCTTGATGAGGAAGTGGCGAGACTCCACTTAGGTAAATTGGGCGTTAAGTTGACGACCTTAACGCCAGAGCAGGCTGACTATCTCGGCGTTGCTGTGGAAGGTCCTTATAAGCCTGACTATTATCGCTATTAATTTTTTTACTGCCATGTTGTAGGCCTGGCAAGTTGTGGATAAAGTTATGTCCTTTTGGGTTATTCTCAAAAGGACATAACTTTATCTGGAGTTGTGCGTTGTAAGACTGATATGTTGTATTGTGTAGGGCAGTTGTGATGTTTCTGAAAATTGGGCGGCCTTTTGTGTTTTTAGCCCAAACAAAAAAGGCCGCCTCTGTAGGTGGCCCTTTCTTTTGCGTACGCCAGTCTTATTCAGCTTTAGCGGCAGCGTTGATCTTTCTGGCTAAACGAGATTTGCGACGGGCGGCTTTATTTTTGTGAACGATGCCTTTAGCAACTGCTTTGTCAATGGTGGAAGCGGCCTTGCGGTAAGAAGCCTCGCGGGCCTCCTCAGTACTCTCTTTATCGGCAATAGCTAAACTAGCTCTTTTAAATACGTTCTTAATGGCAGTCTTGACGCTGACGTTGCGTTTGCGACGCTTCTCATGGACTAAAATCATCTTCTTAGCGGTCTTAATATTGGCCACGGTGGAATCCTCCGAAAAAATCTTCTAAATTATCGAGGGCGATTATAGCACTATTGCAAAGTAAAACGCAAGAGAAAATGATAAAAAAGAGGATAATTCCTCCTTTGTTTTTTTTATTAGTTTGTGCTAGTCTAGAGCAGTAACATGTAGGAAATGGGGGGATGTGTTATGTTTTCTAGTGTTTATTCAGCTTCTTTAAATGGTATCAACTCTCAATTAATACTCTGTGAGGTTGATATATCTCAAGGTTTGCCGCGCTGTACGGTGGTAGGGTTGCCTGATGCGGCTGTACACGAAGCTACAGAGAGGGTTTGGGCGGCTCTCAAAAATTCAGGCTACGCTTGTCCTGCTTCACGTGTGCGCATAAATTTGGCTCCAGGTGATATACGCAAAGAAGGGCCTCGTTTTGATCTTGCTATAGCTTTAGCACTTTTAGCCTCAACTAGCAATGTGAGTTATTTTGCGGAAAGATTAAAAGATTGGCTTACATTGGGTGAATTAGCTATGGATGGCAAGTTGCGTCCCGTCAAAGGAGTTCTCTCTGCCTTAATTATGGCTAAAAAATCTGGCATAAAGAATGTTTTGTTACCTGCTGAAAATAAGTACGAGGGAGCCTTAATTAAAGGATTAAATTGTTTTGCTGTTACTGATCTTCAACAAGCTTGGCAGTGTATTTTAGGTGAGGAGGAAAGTTTAAATTTAGCTAAGATTGATGAAAATACAGTGTTGACTAATCCAAAGTTGGAGACAAATTCTGATTTCGCCTACGTCTGTGGTCAAGTTATAGCTAAAAAAGCTCTTGAGATCTGTGCTGCTGGTTCGCACCATCTGTTGATGTTAGGTTCTCCTGGTTCAGGAAAAACTATGTTAGCTAGGTGTTTACCATCGATTATGCCGCGTTTGAGTGATAAAGAGGCTATTGAAACTGCTATGATACGCAATTCTGTGGGGCAGGGTGTATCCGCTCTATCTTATTGTCCCCCTTTTAGACAACCATCTAGTAATATATCATTAGCTGGTTTAATGGGAAGTTTTGAACCTGGAGAAATAACTTTAGCCCATCGTGGAGTCCTCTTTTTAGATGAATTTTTAGAGTTTAAAAGAGATTGTTTAGAGGCTTTGCGTTCACCCCTAGAGAGTGGTTGGGCTGAGATAGCTAGAGCGAAATTACATTTGCGTTATCCCTGTCGATTTGTCTTGATTGCGGCTATGAATCCCTGTCCCTGTGGTTATTGGGGCGATATGCAGCGTGAATGCAAATGTACCCAGTACCAAAGGAGGCGTTATTTGGCTCGTCTTTCTGGCCCGTTATTAGATCGTATTGATCTCCATTTACATATCAACAGGCCCAATTCTGAGGAAATTTTGCAAGAAGAATTGGCTGAAAGTTCTCAAGATATAGCCCAGAGAGTAGAAATGGCCGTAGCCATACAGCGTAAGCGAGGCGAACGGAATGGATTTCTCAACAGTGAACAGACGCGCAAATTTTGCCAATTAGATAGAGAGAGCAAATGTTTTTTGCAAAAGTTGATAGATCACTCAGCTATTTCGGGCCGAGTAAAAGATCGACTCTGTCGCGTGGCTAGAACTATAGCCGATCTTGAAGGACGCGAAAAGATCTGTCTAAATGACATTTGTGAAGCTTCTGAGTATCGTGCTCTTGATAAGTTTTCTATAACAGTGTGATAAAGTTTTAGAAGGGAGAGTAATAAGCTACTCAACTTTTGAAGGTAGAAAAATAAGCAGAGAAAATATTCAAACTATGATTTATTTGGATAATGCAGCTACAACACCTGTTAGAGATGAAGTTTTAGAGGCTATGTTGCCTTTTTTTAAGCAATTTTATGGTAACCCGTCTAATGTCTACAGCCTTTCCCTGCTCGCTCGCAGAGCTTTAGACGGAGCTAGAGAAGCGGTTGCTAAAGCTATTGGCGCGAAATTGCCAGCAGAAATATTTTTTACTGGCAGTGGAACGGAAGCTGACAATTTAGCTATTTTGGGGTTGGCGCGGGCGCGTAAGGATCTAGGTAAGCACATTATTACTAGTGCCGTTGAACATCATGCCGTTTTGCACGCTTGCGATCAAGCGCGTTCCGAAGGTTTTGAGGTTACTCGCCTGCCTGTAGATAAGTTTGGGGTGATCGATCTAGAGTGTTTAAACAAAGCTCTGAGGGAAGATACTATACTTGTCTCGATCATGTTAGCTAACAACGAGATTGGTTCTTTGCAACCCATTGCTGAAATTGCTGAGATTTTGCGCAAACATCAAGCTTATTTACACACTGATGCAGTACAGGCGGTCGGTCATATAAAGATTGATGTGCAAGAATTGGGGGTCGATGCTTTGAGTTTATCGGCTCATAAATTTGGCGGACCTAAAGGGGTTGGGGCCCTTTATCTGCGTACAGGTGTACGCCCTAAAGCGATTATTTATGGTGGTGGACAAGAACATGGTCTGCGCAGTGGCACAGAAAATGTACCTGGCATAGTCGGTTTAGGTAAGGCTATAACTTTGGCTACTGAAGAATTATCTATGAACTCTAAACTTTTAAAAGAAAAGCGTGATTATATAATTAAGGAGATCAGTCGGGATATAGAACTTGCCAAGTTGACTGGTCACCCTGAGAGACGTTTACCAGGTAACGCTAGTTTTGTCTTTGCTGGAGTTGAGGGGGAGTCTCTGCTCATGCAGTTGGATAGACAGGGGGTCTGTGCTTCTGCAGGCTCAGCTTGTTCAGCTTCAGCTTTGGGAGTCTCTCATGTTTTAGAAGCCATTGGGCTGCGCCCTTCTATCGCTAAAGGGAGTCTGCGCTTAAGTTTGGCTCCCGATATTACTTATGAAGATATTGACAAAGCTGTATCTATAATCGTTAAATCTGTTAAAAAGTTACAATCTATAGCTCCCAAAGCTACCTTGCGCAAATTTGTTCAGGAGGTCGAGGGAGCTGGTAAGTGAGGGGAATTTAAATTGTTGAGATCTTTTTGTGAAAAGAATAAATTAAAAAGTAGTAAATTTGTCTGCCGTAAGGCCTTAGAGTGTGCTGTGCGATACTGTTATATTACTGACCGAGAGGTTGTTATAAATATCGAGTATCCTTATTATAGTGACGCTTACAATAAAGGACCAGAGGGAGAAATTTATTGCGAGCACATAATCGAATGTTACAATGCCAATAAAAAATGCCGCTACAGCGGCATTTCGAAGCTTTATCCCGATCCTTTTACTAACCCATGCTCATGATAACTGAGTACAAGGGTAAGAATATGGAGAGCAATACTACGCATACGCCGATACCCATACAGGCGATCATGATAGGTTCGATCATACTCAGCAGGCTATCCAGGGTGTAGACTACTTCTTTATCGTAAAATTCCGAGACGCGGTTGAGCATCCTGGGCATCTCACCAGTGGATTCACCGACAGCGACCATATTTGTCACCATGTTGGGGAAGAAGTTGGCTTCTTCCATTAGAGAAGATATAGATTCACCATTTTCTAGTCCCTCTGACATGGGAGTGATGATAGATTTCTTAAAATAGTCGTTGTCGGAGAAATCAGCAAGGATGTTCAAACTTTTGAGCATAGGCACGCCTGTGGAGAGCAGAGTACCTAAAACGCGACAGAAGTGAGAAACCAGCAATTTTTTGTTTAGCTGCCCTATTAGAGGGATGTTCAGCTTAAATCTGTCGTACTTCATTTTACCATTGGGCGAAGCTAAATACGGACGTACAAAGAAGAAATAATAGAGTATAACCAATCCAACCAATTCGTAAGTTATAGGATTGGTGAACATATCGGTCAGGAAGAACATTAACCTAGTTGGCAGAGGCAGTACTTGTCCGCCCGACATCTGTTTGAATGTTTCCAATAATGGGGGCATAACGTATAAGAATATACCTGCCACGACCACAACAGCAGTGATTAGCACGAATATGGGGTAGACCATAGCTGACTTAGTCTTTTGTCGAACACTGAGATCTCTCTCCATAAACTCCGCTAATCTGCTGAGAATAGCTGGCATATCACCAGTAGTTTCACCTACTTTCAACATAGAAATATAGAGTGAACCGAAGACTTCGTTGTGCTTATTCATAGCAAAAGACAGAGAATTACCTGTGCGTATTTCGCGCAGAACTTGAGAAAGAACCGTTTTAAACTTGGCATTCTCTTCTTGCTCTTGTAAGACAGAGATAGATCTATCTATGGAAAGGCCACTCTTTACTAGGGTCTGTAACTGGCGCGTAAACATAACTACACTTTCCAATTTAACTGACTGATAGCTATGTACTAAATTTAAAAGATCAAAACGTACAGGCGTTATTTCTAAGATCTTCAACCTTTTGGATGTTAGTTGATCTATAGCTAAATTTAAATTGGCAGCCTCTATAGTATTACTAACTACTTCTCCATCCCTAGTTTGGGCTTGATATTTATAAGTAGGCAACTCAAAAATTCTCCTTTGGATATACTAATTATTATCCGTCTTAATAGGTTCTAAACCTAACAAGTAGCGGAAAATGTCATTGAGTAAAAATTGTAAATTGGGATTTTTAAGCGTAGTTTTGGGCGAGAACATAATCTGGCAAAGTATGTATTCTCCCCTTCCGCTTCTGGACATACCAACAATAGTAGACTGTATCTTAGTTTGATTGCCTGTAGACCAGATTAAGTTCTCTGTAAACTTTTTACCATTTACCTTCAAAATAACTTCTGAACCAGTATACTCTTGAGATAAACGAGTAATGGCATCAGGTTTTACGTTGGTGAGAATATCGGAACGGCTTTCAAAGAAACGGCCTTGTGATTGCATAGGGAAGAGATCTACAGTGTAGGGAAGATCTTTTATAGAACTTTGGGGGTGATACATGACCAAAACCCTTCCGCCCTCTTCTACATAAGCTTTTATCAAATATAAATAATTATGGATAAACTGGAAAGAATCGGGAGCGACCACAACGGCTCGCGGACGGTTAGCGGTATCTTTAGTACTGCCTGTACCTTTTTCTAAATTCTCTCTCTCTTGAGCTAAAACTTGGGGAGTAAATGGGGTGGTCTTGTAACCCATAGTACTGAGCATCTCCGCAAAACGCCCATCCTCTTCATCCACCACTATAAGATCATTAGAAAACTCTTGGCGCGAAGTTTTAAATAAAATAAAGCGAATTCCCAAAATTAAGAGAGCAATACAGAGAACTTTAACTACATTTTTAGCCGTATCACCGAGGACTTTTATATCCATTATATCGGGAAAATCGTCATTACGCGCATATTTCTGTCCGTTTTTTTCGGCTTTTTCTTTACTCTCCTTTAAAGCCTTTTTAGCGAGACTATTTATCTTAGGATTACTCAATTCGCCTAAAAACACTGGATTTCCGTTACAGCTAACTTGAACTCTGCTGTATAGAATGAAATGGGTATCTTTATCTTCAGGGTTATGACTGAGATAAGTAGCTGTAATGGTGCGATTAGTCTTCTTTTCAAAAGTTTCTATTTGCAATATTATGTTGCGCTTATAATCAACCCATACATTCATCGTATCTTGAGTATCGGGATCTTTTGCACCTAACAAAATACATCTGCGTCCCATGAAATTAAGCTTAGAGTTGAGAATTTTTATAGTTAAGTTTGGACTTCCAAGTTGAAAATTAGCTGGCAATAGAAAACTTAGAGGGTGATGATAAACTTGAACGCTGTCTTTAGGTTTTAGATCCATATAAGGTTCAGGTTGTATAGAGTTTACATTTGTCGTTTTAACTGAATCCTCTGCAGTATTGTTCGATCCATCCGTCTTCGAGTCTATCTGCGATTTATCTGGGTTACCTTCATATTCTAATTTAGTCAAATTAGTACGATCATTTAAGCTTTTCAGTCTGTACAATCCTAAATAAGAAGCTGAATCTGAGTCTACACTAAAAGTTTGATAATCTAAGGCATCATATTTTATCAGAATTTCTAAATTAGAGGCTGAATTTCTTGTCCTGAGCATACCGTGACTGGAAGAATGAACCGAATATTTGTTATTGCCGAGATCAGGACGCCAAAAAAACTCCTTCAGGAAGTTGGGATCTTGTATGACCAAATGTAAATCTGCTTCATAGTCTCGTACAGAGAAAGTTCTCTCTTTGAGCTTTTGTAGAACTTCACCGACCTCTACGGTTGGAATTTGAGATGAAACCGGAGCGGCCAGCCAAGACATAAACAATATCGAGACTAGTACAACTACCGCGTTTATCTTCAGGCGTATGTCAGTAAACAAGATCTCTTCCTTTCTAGGAAAATACTAAAGCGGGGAATTTTAATATGTTGATAGAATGGTTTGAATAAGAGAAATAAAACAACCCAGTCGCGTCCCATTTCTAAAGAAAAGAGGTCCCTGAAACTAAAAGATGCAACTAAGCAAGTTAATATTTTTCAAGTTCAAAATCAAGAATAACGCGGTCGCCTTCGTAGCCTTTTTGACGCTATCCTTTTTTTGTACAACTTATTTTTCTTGGGCTCAGAATAATATCTATGGAGTGATCTCACAAGTGTATAAAACACTGAGAGAAGAGTGTATCTTTTCGCCGCGGGCTGATATTTTGGAGAGTGGTTTTAAGTTGGGCCTAAATGAGGTTCTTCAGGGAGTAAATTTAGATAATTTAGAGATTTTTAGTGGCAATGGTGAGAAAAATTGGCAAAAGATTGAGGATGAGAATAGGGGTAATATTAAATTTGCTTCGGAAGTAGCCGTAAGTCGTATGGTTGAAAGTATTGGCGATCCTTATACTGCTGTTCTCAATAGAGCTGATATGGAAAAAGACAAGATGCTCTCCACAAGTGGCAAGTTTTCGGGAATCGGAGTGGAGTTAGCTTGGAA
>JAFSXH010000297.1 GCA_017444165.1 bacterium
AATACATTGACACAAGTCGGCAAGACTACTCCTAGAACTGTATCATAGAGTCCTAAATTACGTATAGTTATAAAGTTGATGATCGTATTGGCCTGGCTAGGTAAGGCGAGAAGAGCGGCCAACATAAATATGACGAAGTTTTTTCCCTTAAAATCTAAGCGAGCTAAGGGATAAGCGGCCAAAGAGGCCAGAACCACCTCTAAAGTAACTCCCAAGAGGCAATAAATTAGAGTATTGCAGAAAAACTTAACTAACGGCAGGTTATTTTGAGCAAAGAGTAATTTCTTGTAATAATCTAGGGTTATCTTCTCAGGGAACAGTATGCTCCATCCTTGAGAGAACATATTTCCTTCACGCAACGAGACACTTACCAACCACCAAAAAGGCAAGATGGCCGATATTATAAATATGGTTATAAATAAATATTTAATTATTCTGCTGACTGACATTGAGAACAGTATCCATAGAGTACAACTATATGCTTAGTAACACTAAAACCTGGGGGAATATTGTGGAGATCGGAATCTATACAGCAATCAATTTCGTAAACTTTACCACATTTTTGACAGTGAAAATGGTGATGATGCTCTTTACCAGATATTTCATAACGCAGACCCTCACCAGGCAACTCCACAGCTTTGAAAGAACCACTCTCTACCATATTTTTAACTACTCTGTAGACAGTAGCTATCCCTAACTTGGGAAGTTTCTCTTGAGCTAAAAATAAGATCTCTTGAGGAGAGAGTGGACGATCCGCTTCTTCAACCACTTCAAAAATAATCAACGACCGTTTAGTATCACGACGAATAATATCTTTAGGCATACGCAATACTTATGAAAATTGATAAATATTACCTTCTCAAAGAAGGGTTGCAATGAGTTGTTAGAACTGTTCGGTTAGTTTTTAGGAGGTCATGAACATATGAATTTTAAGAAAATTTTTGGCTCTGCTCTTTGTGCGGCTACTCTGATCTCTTCCGCTTTCATAGCTACCACCGCTGAAGACAATATATGGGACAGTTTAGGTGGCAGTGGTGGTCGCGTCAATGTTAATACAGGTCAGCTAATAAATAAGGCTATCAACGCTGTAGAGACTGCGCCCAAACACGGCAAGATCGACCACAACAAGTTAGTAAAAGGTCAATGTGCTACAGTTACTTTTGAAAAAATGCCCCGCAATTTTGCTGAGTTTGAAAAGTTCCAGGCCCAATATTGCACCGAACCTCAGGGAGCGGTGGCGGCCTTTATTGTGGCTATGAATATTTATTTACATGACAAAGATGAAGGTAAGCGCTGTTTCGACGCAGTGGCTTATAAGTCTTACGTTATAGATATGTCCTTGATAAAGGACAAAATAGGCAGAGACGGCAGTGACGGTTACTCCCAACCCTTCTTGCCGCGCGCTTTCTTCAGAGGAGCGACTCCTCGCAACGGTTATGCTCCCGAAAAACCTTACAAAGTCGATGTGTCTGTAAATAACGGTCGTCCTTATCAGCGTTTGAGCAGTGCCCAAGCTCCAGTTATCTACTTAAATGTCAAAACTAAAGGTACTGACAGCGGTATGCGCGGAGTAGAGGTCGTTAAGCCCAAAGGCAAAGATTACTTCTACGTTCTCAATGTAGCGGGCTTGATCTCACAAGTTAAATTCCCCGATGACGACGCGCCAGAGTATGTCGATGAAGGCCAATACGACAGAGAACCAGCGGAAATGCAGGATGAGGCCGCTCCTGAAGAGGCTCAGACTGAGCAATAGAACTTTTTCGTAATTTTTTAAGGCTTATGGCTGTACGCCGTAAGCCTTATTTTGTAGCGAATTTAAAAAGTCGGCTCACCCGATGGGGCAAAACTGCTATTTGGCTTCAGTACCTCTGCCATCTGAGGCGGGTTTGTAGCCTTCAAGAAATTGCTCTAGACTCATGAATCTAAAATTATGATCTTTGAAAAAATCGGCGCATTTTTTATAATTTTCCAACTTGTACTCTTCTAGGGTTGAAAAACAAACTCTACCTTTTTTTCCCAAAGGCATACTTCCAAAAGAACAAAAACTGTAGGTGTGCAGTAGAGGGACAAGATATTTTCCATCCAAGTCGAGAATTATGTTTACTGGATCTTCTTCTGACTTGCCATCAATATTCTTATCACTCAGTTCCACAATTACATCTTTAACTGCCTCATTTATAGAATATGACCAGTCTTTATAGCTGTGATGCTCTTTTTCTTTTTTTTGAGAGCATATATCTATCTCTTGAGTGAAAGCAAAACTGAGAGACCATTTACCCCGATGGACGCAAAAATAAAGACCTTCAAGTTCAAAAATAACATGATAACCTCCATAATCTAGATGGAGTCCGTCATCAAATAGCGTATAATTCAATAATTTTCTACCTTTGATAATTTCGAAGGCTTTTAGCATTTCGTAATCATAGTGATATTTAAATAAGTTTCTATTACTCAAATGTATCACAGTGCATGGCCTCCAGAGACCTTTATTACTTGTCCCGTAATCATCCTTGCCTGTTCGCTTGCTAAAAACAGGATGGTTTCGGCGATATCTTCTGGTTGGATTAATTTTCCCATCGGGATTAGCGGGACAACTGCTTTTTCTAAGTCTGTATCGATCCATCCCGTTTGGGTTGGACCAGGGGCGACACAATTCACGCTAATTCCATACTTACCGACCTCAAGGGCAATACTGCGAGTGAGTGCTTCCAATGTTGCCTTAGAAGCTCCGTAAGTAATCTGACCGGCAAAAACTTGCGATGCGTCTGTAGAAATATTGATAATTCTCCCATAGTCGCTGCGGTGTTCAATCAACTCTCTCATCATTAAGATGCTCCCTCGAACATTGACCGCAAAGGTATCATCGATCACTTTTTGGGTAATCTTCTCTATCGTATCAAAACCGTTTTCATCATCCACAGCCGCGTTATTAACTAGAATATCTACTCTTCCGTATCGCTCCATAATTGTCGAATAGATACTCTTTACAGCATCCTCACTGGAAATATCACTCTCTAAGATAATGTAGTCGGCCTTCAACTCTTTGAGCTTGCTCTCAACAATATCTGCGCTCCCTGCGTTGGCCTCGTAATATCTGTCCGTACCATTTTTATCAGTTTTATTCTTATCAAACTGCCTGAACACTCTCTTGTATACTAGAACTACCTTGGCTCCCTCACGAGCAAAAGCAAACGCTGTCGTCGCTCCAATCCCCTGAGGATTATTTGCTCCTGTAATTATAGCTACTTTGCCACTTAATCCGTAATTGATCATCTGTCTCTTCTCCCCAAATCTAGTTTAAAATCCACACCTTCACCCGATAACCTTTCATTCAGATATATACTCTAAATTGACATGTCATTTTTCTTCTCGTATAAATTTGTAAACGGCAACATTGCTCTCTTTTTTCCAAAAAGATATGCCGTAACAGATCACCTCTCTTATTTGCGAAGAAAGGCTAGCAGCATAATTTCTATCCTTTATTTGCGCAAGGCCCTCTTGGGCTTTTTTTTCTAGATCTCTGTACTCTCTGGCGTACTTTAATTCGATTATGATAGCGCGTTTGTTATAGCCATCCTCTGCCACTATATCCGTTCTGCCGAGTCCGCTCTCGCGATTTGAAGTTATGGGAAGGCCCGCCCCGCGTATTAAACCACTCATGAAGCCGTGATAATAATTTTCTGCGCTGTCATAGTAACTGATCGTATCATAGAGAATGCGGGTCAATGTCTCTTGGACTTTTGCATTATCACCACTCCATAAAGCTGCAACAAATGGGGAGAGATCTTCTTTTTTCAAAGATTCATTAAACCACTTAGAAATTGTGTTTGTGAAGATCTTTAACACTTCTTTATTGGGGATCGTCAAAGACGTATTTTCGTTATCTGGCTGATCTGGAGTTTTAGTTAAATAGCCTGTTAGGTATAACATCGTCCAAATATTGTTTTCACTTTGATATATCACATCATAAGTTAATTCTTCGTTGAGTTCCTCTTCTATGGCTTGGCCCGAAATTAGACGTTCTATTTTTTGCTTAATCGTTGCTTCTTGAGCTTGGTTTATTAATGTTCTAACTATTGAGTTTCCGCTAGTGTTATTCCAATAAGCTTTAGGTTTGGCGGATGGATTGCTTTGTAAATCATCAATGTACAGAAGTACATCCCAAGGGCAATAAATCTCTGTAGTATTTCCGAAGCAATATCCGTCATACCACTCTTGTAATACATTTTTTTTATCGATTAAATTAGCCGAGTTTAAAAGCTGCTCTACCTCCTGTGCAGTAAAACCTATCTTATCAGAAAATTGCTCATCAGATATGCCATAACATCTAAAATTATTTAACCCCGTAAATATACTCTCTTTGGCAATACGCAAACAGCCAGTTAAGACCGCAAATTTTAACGATTTGTTAGTTTTGATGGTAGCCCCTAAGATATTTCTCATAAAATCAACCATCTCTCTGTAATAACCGTTTTGTTCGGCACAATTTATTGGCACATCGTATTCATCGATAAGGAGAATAACTGGCCTTTCCCAATGTGTTTCTAAGGCGCGGCAGAGAAGTTTTAAAGCTCCTGCCATAACATTCTCGCTACTTACTCCCCTCTTTATAGTTGATAATCTCTCCTTAGATTCTGCATCAACTTTTTGACTCTCTAATAAATAGGCGTGTTCTAAACATATATCTTGTAACAGATCAGCCATTCGAGCTAGAGCAGAATCGAAATTTCTTCCCTCAATACCCTTGAATGTTAGGAATATGGTGGGATATTGGTTCATCCATTTTTCACATAATTCAGTATTTCGGGAGATGGCAAGCCCTTCGAATAAAGCCTTGCTTTCTTTGTCTATGGCGAAAAAATCTCGAAGCATCGTCATAGTTAGCGTCTTGCCAAAACGGCGCGGGCGCGTTATTAGTGAGACCAACGGCTGATTGGGAACGAGCAATTCCTCAATAAAACGAGTCTTATCTACATAACAGCGATCCTCTTCGCGCATCCTGTTGAAAAATTCACCACCGATGCAAATATTCAAAAGAGCCATGCTCGCACTCTCTCCCTAAATGTATCTGCTCCCTCTCTCTGCAAAAACCAATAATTAAGGATGATCGAAAGAGAAGGTTTCATCTCTGGAGTTAAAACGCTTCGTCCACTTGTCAGATCTACCTGAATCGCCAGGTCTGTGACTCTTCCAGGTTATGACAATGTTGTAAATTTTGCCAATCTCTGCATCGTCACAGCGCAATTCATAATAATTGTCATCGTAATCCTCCCACCAGGTCTTCTCCCAGCGGTGGCTGTAGTTGCCATCTTCCCAAACTTCTATTTTGCTTACGTAGATGCGCCTCTCTTTAGGTCCAACTTTCAAAGGGTAGGCTTTGACGTAAAAATTGCCTTTTTGAGCTGTATTTTTGTCGTAATTTGAGGGAGCCTTGGACTCGGGTGACAGAGATACACGGATCTTTTCATTTTGCCCCTTGGTCAAGTCTACCTTACCCGAACCAAACTTGTAACCAGGTTTGCTGATAGTGATAGAACCTCTGCCTGCAGATAAATTTTCAATAGAAAAGCGTCCCAATTTATCCGTATAGGTCATGCGTCCGTTGCTCAATTTTACTTTAGCGTGATCTAAGGGGCGCGAATTGTTGTCGGTGACAACTCCACTTAATGTTAAGTTAGCAGGACTACCTTTAGGACCGAGAGCGTAATCCAATAAATTGCTACCTCTATCCTCGGGGAGAATTGCGCGCACTCTAGCCTCCTCAATTCTCCTATTGGCCTCAAGTTCTCTGTTCACCATGAGTCTGCCGTTTTTGCTTGTGGTAGCTTCAAGATTTTTAATACTCTGACTGATCTGCTCCTGTTGTTCTTGAATCTCTGCAAAATTGATATTGTCAAAATGAACAGGATCGTCTACTAGTTTCTGAGGTGGCGTTGCAGTGGCAAAAGTAGCATCGGCTTGAGCAATATTAGTCTCTATAAAGTCGTCTAATTCAGAAAGTTGCCCTTGTCCTTTTTTATCGCCCACATTGTTAGTTTTAGCAACTTCTTTAACAGCCTGTTCTCCAGCTACCAAATAGACCGCATTACTAGCTCGGCCATCGACACAAACGCGCAACGCTCCATCTTGATAACCACCAGGCCAGTTAAACGTTATGGAATTGGGCTGCCAATCGATAACGTTAACTGAATTGATCGGCAAACCAGCAACACTCAAAGAACCATTGTACAGCGATCCCAGATTCTCACCATTTACCGTCACAAACTCCCTATTTTTGGATAATTGAGCCGAAAAGATGTGAGGATCTGCTTCAGAACTTTCTAAATTCCAATTTATAGTGATCTTCTCATTAGCAAATACGGTCATAATCTCGCCTGGAGATAAACTCTCACCAGGAATAAGAGAAGCCTTCTTCCAGATGCCGTTTTGGAAAACGTAAGTATTTTTATCAATCCAAGAATTTTGCTGTCGAGCAAAAATATTTTTAAGATCGGCCGAGGCTATACTCTGCCCGCGCTCATTGGTCAAAGTCGCTATATTTTGAGTTGAACCAGAGCCAGGATAACTTATTAAGTTCCAACCATCTTTCAAAGTTGTCTTTAAAAAATGATAAGGCAAACTCTTCGGCCTGTAATAGACGGTTCCAGGTTTATCGAAGTAAGTTATATAAGCTACACCTGGTTCTAAAGATTGAGGCGATTTAACAGGATCCACCAAAACGTACTTATCACCCTCCAGGCGATAGAGCATCCTATCTAAGTCCCAAACAGATTCAATCTGCTCGACCGAAAAAGTTACGATCTGCCAACCAGCTCCTCTATTTATGCTCATATCTCCATCAGTTACAGATGATTGCTCAATATATTTTACCTTAGGCGGAGGAGACTGAGGAAGGGCAGGTATTTCGCTTGGAGTGGCTCCATAAGCCCCAATAGATGATATTCCTAAAAACAAACTACATGTCACAACAAAATTTTTCATACTCATAAGGTAAATAATACCATACCTTGAGGAATTAGCAAATTACACATTGTGCTTGTGTCAGCAGTTTCGACTTTTTGGAAAGCAGATCTTTTTACTAACTCCACACTCCTCAATCCACACTACCAATTAAAACTGCCTAACACAAACGCAACATACAAGGCTTACAACATAAAAACACACAAACTAACATATGTTATAGCAAAAAGGTTGTAAGCTACTGGAACGTTAAAAACAATTAATTTATTTTTTCCAACACTTTTTGAGTGCCTTATCGTCTTCGCTGTTTTTATTTCCAAAGATAAGTACAGGTTCGGACATATCGGGATCTACTCTGTAGACTGCGTGCAGATCTTTAGTAAACCAATATCTGCCGATAAATTTGCCTTTGTTTGTAAAAGCCTTATATTGGTAAAAATAACTGCCGATCATGTCTGGAGCTTCAACCAATTTGTAACTCCTATCTTTAGCTCCATTGTATTTATTCAAACTGGTAGCCGCGCTAGGCAAATTTTCTAGAAATACCAAAGCAGAATCAGTAGTCAAGCCTCCAATATCTCCACTGCGCGAATTTATCCAACTGTGTTTCCAATGAAATTCTGGTTCAGTGTAATTGTCAATAATTAGTTCAACATCATCATTATCGCCAGGTATGAGTTTCATAGTAAACAAGTTGCTACCGTCTGGAGCTAACTCGTTATAATAGGCTTTGCCGTATTTGATCGTCATTAAACCAGTTTTGGTCATCTGCATAATCTGTCCATCAGTTTCATTACCTTCGAATACATTTAAATCGAAAAAGATCATATCATCATTAAAATTTTTCAAGACAATATATCCGCCAGTAAATTGTGAACTGTCAAATCTGCAATAACGATCATTAAGTTCATTTAACATTGTGTGTATTAGAGGCATATTAGCTACAGCGTTATCAAGATCTGCAGGCGATTGAGCCTGAACTTTATCGATATAAAAAAAACTTAATGAAACTAGTATAGTTCCATAAACTAATAATTTTTTTAAAGACATTTCTTACCTCCAGACTGATTAGCCTCAAAATTATAAACTGAGAATTCCAAATTTTAAAGCAACTTATCCTCAAAAAGTTGCTTAAATAAGCTGAGTTGTAAAACTCAATTTATTTAGGAAGATACACAAATCAAGTCCCGCTCTTTTCAGCGGGGCTTCAAATGTTATAATATAAAAAAAATTGCAAGATGGAGGTTAGATAGAATATGCGGATGCGAACTTTAAAAGTATTTTTTAGTTTAGCAATAATTATCGCTATATTATCTTACCTAACTGATTCGGTATCAGCAAAAAAGCCCGAAGATGTGATACGCGACATGAAAACTCCCAATTTAGTCGGAGTTGTCTCTACGCATAGAAATACAAGTAGCTCCATAGAATTGCCTTACGAACCTTTGGAGTCCTGTGAAGTAACAATTCAAGAAACAAAACAAAAGGCAGTTACCGACTCTCACGGTGCATTCAGCTTTTTTGTTGAAAAAGAAGGCGAATACACTCTGTTGATCTCTAAACCTGGTGTTGGTATGGTGACAAAGACCGTCCATATTAATAAAAACTTGTTGGAAAAGACTATGGTCAATGTCATTTTAAACCCTGGTATGACTCCTGGAAATACTACTAGTACTCAGGGTGTTTCAGGAATTCGCACTCCTGTAAATCCAGGTACAGCCTACATATGTTTTGCAGCTAAATCGGGCATGGGAGCTCCTGCAGGGAGCAGTACAGCCAATACTTTCAGCGGTGTAGCTACTAATCAAACCTATCTGCAGATGATGCTCTTAGGCAAAGGCAATCCATTCGGTGCAGGAAGTACAATGCCCACACCCACTATGGGTACACCTGGTGATCTCACCAGTGCCATGAACGCATCTTTGAATCAGGGCTACACCTTGACGACCAATAATAACAATATCATGATGCTCAACGGCGATTCCCCTGGAAGTCCTACATTCACAAACTTAAACTCCCAACCTTATTGGGCAACTTTCAATGCTTCGGGAACACGCCTCTACGTCAGTACTTCAGATAAAGTTATCCAAATATTCGACTCAGCCAATAACAATACGCTTCTGACCTCCATCCCCGCTGGCGGTATCGTCACCGATCTCCATTTAGCCCAGAACGGCAATTACATAATTGCTCCTGTTATGAGTGCTTCCCCTAGTGTAATTTTAATCGACCCTGTCAACAACGCTCCTCAGCGTTCTATTGTTCTGCCACGTATGCGCACAGGAGAGGTGGGACAACCACGTATGGCAGTTATCAACCGTGAGGGTACGCGCATGTACGTAGTCATAGGTACGAGTAAATCGGGTGAGGTTTTGGGTATAGATCTCTACACTGGTTTGCCTGACAAAGTTTTACCTGTGGGAGCTAATCCTTGCGGTTTAGAGCTTTCTCCCGATGGTCGTTTCTTATATGTGGCTAACGCTGGTTCTGGTGACGTTTCTGTTATCGATGCCTGGACCTTCCAAGAGATGGGACGAGTTCGCGTCGGTGTGAGTCCTCAGCGTGTGGCTGTCAGTCCTACGGTAACTTAGTCTTTGTTACCAACAAAGGTTCAGACAATGTAACCATTTTGAACGGTCAAAACCAAGCTGCTATCGCTACCGTTGCTGTAGGTAAAGGACCTACTGGTATTGCCTGTTCTTCTGACGGAACTAAAGTTTTTGTAGCCTGCACAGGTAGCGGCAGTGTCACCATTTTAGACGGCAAGTCTGGTGGTGTGTTAAACTCTACATCTCCTAACCCCAACTCTACACCGTGGGGCGTGGCTGTCTGCCCGTAAAATTAATTTTTGATTTACATGTTACCTCCAAGTAAAACGCTTAAATATGCGGATTACTTGGAGGTATCTTATTTGTGTGCAAAAAAGTGTCGCAAGGTAGAATAAAACGCCAATCACTGAAGAGAATGACAAAACCATAAGCACTGCATAAGATTAGGGAAAATTTAAATGGAAGTACCTCCTAAAAGAATTGAATGGATAGATTGCGCTAAAGCCATAGGCCTACTGTTAATGATATTTGCTCATAGCCTTGGAAGTAATTTCCCTGTACCCTATTCACCTCTAATCTTTGCTATATACTCTTTTCATATGCCCCTTTTTTTTATAGCCTCAGGTCTAACGATGAAGTTTTCTGATTGCCAAGAACATTTTTTTATAACGGCAAAGAAATCTTTTTTCTCGTTATTTTTTCCCATGGCAGCGACTTACTTTTTATTCGAATTCACCAGACATTTCAGTAACATTGGGTTTCACGTACCATTTTTTTTAATATTTATTTTGGTAGTCTACAAAGAATATGTTTCTGAAGAGTATAGTAAGGGAAAATTAAACGCTAAATTATTTGTCATAATATTAATTTCATGTTGCTATTTTTTATTAATTGTCCGAGATATTTTAAATTATAATCTAATCTCAATAAAATATATAGCCGAACAGTTCAATACATTATTGTGGTCATTTCTCGTTGGAAAAGTACATATTGGTGGACTATATGCTTATGGCGTCGGTTCACTTTGGTTTTTGCCAGCTCTGCTTTTTGGAAGAATAATTTTTGATTATTTGAATCTTAAAATTAAAAATGTTGCTAAATTCATTTGGATGGTATGTTTGCTCGGAATTTTTGGAATTATTCTGGGAAAATTTCAATATTTATTACCGTTTGATTTAGACATATCTTTAGTTATGTTACCTTTTTTGTATATTGGAATTAGCTTAAAAGAATTTTATAAAAAAACAGATTATTTGGACAAGATACAAATCTTTTTTATTTGTTTACTTCTTTGGGCTTTAGCCGTAGTTACAGAATACCACATAGATACCAAACATCTAGACTTAGCAATGAGACATTATCCATTATTTCCTATCTTCTACACTGTCACTTTAAGTGGCACTCTGTGCGTATTTTACCTCAGTCGTCAATTAGTAAAATTACAAATATCCAAATTTTTGACATTCGTAGGCAGAAATTCTCTTTACATATACCTTATCCATCACCTTGATCAAGAACTGAAATGGTATAACTTCGTAAAAATTAAAGATTGTTTCTTAACAAATGGAATATTAGAAATTTTACTAGACATACTAATATTTCTCTTTTTGTCTAAAGTTATCAGCGATAAATACACATTTTTACAAAAATTAACATTATTTGTTTGTACTGTCAGTTTTTGTGAAGAGCTAAGCGTGTATGTGAAAGCTATATTAATGTAATACAGCTTAAACTGTTGCTATTCTAAAATACGTACAAAGACTTCATTAGAAAGTTCACGCCCTCGCCTGCTCAGTCGCAACCTTGAACCATCAAAATGATAAAGCTCTCGAGGAATCGACTCTATTAATATTTTGAACGTCTCCCTTAAATTGTCTCTGAATTGTCCAGGAACTCTCTTTAACCAGCGTTTCACATTTACGCCAGTTTTGCGACGCAAACCCAAAATTAAATCTTCGCGCCACCTGCCATCTAAGCTCAATCTCTCCGCCCAATCGTATAAACTAGCACCATTTTCAACAGCCTGACAATAATCTAAGTATCCTTTAATCCGTCCGTAACGCCAACCATTTATGTAAGAGACAGCCCCCGCTCCTAATCCCAAATACGGTGAATTTTTCCAGTAAGTTAAATTGTGACGACAGCTGTAACCAGGTTTACACCAATTGGAGATCTCATAATGTTCATAACCACATTTTCTCAAGTTAGCATTCAACCAATGCTCCATCTTGATAACTTCATCCTCAGCAGGAAGGCTCCATAGCCCCTTATCTAACCCATCAAATAGCGGCGTACCCTCTTCAACTGTCAAAGCATAACAAGATATATGTTGAGGCTCCAAAGAAAGAACACCTCTAACCGTCTTCTGCCAACTGATTAAACTTTGACCTGGCAAACCATAAATGAGATCCAAATTTATATTTTTAAATCCAGCTCTTTTAGCCCATTCTACTGATTGAAAAACCTCTTGACGACGATGAATTCGTCCTAACCTTTTTAACAACTCAGGATCCAACGATTGGACACCCATAGAGAGACGATTAAAACCAGCCTCGCATAAACGTTCCAAATCTTGTAAAGACAAAGTTCCTGGATTAGCTTCAACAGTTATTTCACAACCATCATCAAGCGAAAAATTTTGACGCACACAGCCCAAGATCTCTGCTAACCAAGAACTGGATAAAAAAGTAGGAGTACCACCGCCAAAATAAACAGTGCTAACTCGAGCAAAATTATTAGACCGTATATCGACTAAAAGAGCATTCTTATAACGCTCACGCTCAATTAATTTACTCCCAGCGTAAGTATTAAAATCACAATAAATACACCTGCGTCTACAAAAAGGGAAATGCAGGTACAAGGACAGGCTCAAGACCAATCCCTGCGAGTAAGTCTTCTCACATTATTATGTTGCTGATTATAAGAAGTTGATTCTTCCAAATTTTTATTGACATCTTCATTGGAAATAGGCTCAGATTCTTCTTTGTCAGTTACAGTCAACTTTACACCATGGGGAGCAAAGCAATAAACTTTGTCTGTAATTCTCTGAGAACTTCCATCTTTTGCATAGGCTATACCCATAAGAAAATTAACTACATTGTGGCGAAACTCTTCACTGACATTAGCAAAGTTTACTAAAACAGTAACATCACTTTTAAGAGCATCACCCATCTTATCGATAAAACGTTTATCCTCTACAGCTCTAAATATAGCTATCTCTTGTTGACTATTCATAACCTTAGGTAGGGCGACCAAATTACCCC
>JAFSXH010000298.1 GCA_017444165.1 bacterium
CTTCAGAGAACTCCTCTTTGCCAGCACCGCAGAGAGGACAGGTGTAGTCTTCAGGAAGATCAGCGAACTTTGTGCCTGGGGCTATGCCATTGTCAGGATCACCTTTTTCTTCATCATATTCAAAACCGCAAAGATTGCACACGTATTTCATATTTTTTGCTCCATTAAAAATATTTGTTTGTTGGGTTAGCTGTTTAATCTTCTGGGAAGAACCTTAATCTCTTTTATGTCTTTCACATCCTCAGGGACGGTAGCGAACTCAGTCAAAACCGATCTGTCAGCTTGATCTGTGACTGCAAAGGCTAGACGGATACAGACTTTGTATATAGGAAGAGATCTCAGAACTGACAGAGATTTCTTATAATCATCGGTAGGATGACCATCAGATATGAGGACTAAGATAGGTGGAATATTCTCTTTGGTTAAATTTTTTAACTGATCGCAGATAGCATCGAAAGCTTTGCCTAACTCACAATTTCCGCCAGCAAAGAGCATACCCGCTCTAAATCTGTCGATTCCTATGGAAGTGGGAGAAACGAAAGATACTCCAGAAGAGAAGCGCAAGATCCTGGCTGACATATTCATTTTGGGATATTTTTTATTCTTCTCTTGGAGATCTGGAACTACAGAATTTATAGCATCAGTTATCTCGTTCATGTGACTATTCATAGCGTCAGAACAGTCAACCATAAATATTACTTGTAGTCCTCTATTTTGTAAAAACGAATCCATGATATTTAAACACCCCTTTGATGGTCACTTTGTCACTCGCTAGCAACTGACGCCGTAAGCTGTAAACTCATTCTTACTTACAGGGATTGCTCCTTCACTTCACAAAGCTAGCCAGAGATAATCATAGAGGTTGAAACTATGCTTAAACGTTTGAAAGATTGGCTCTCTTTACATTTAGGAGAATTATCCCGCGGTTTATCTTTGGGACTTATAGGAGCGGTTCTCTTTCTCTTCTTCTCCTGGACTCCGCCGCCTCGGCCGCGAATAGGGGAGAAGCAATCCACTGTAATTTCTCAATATGGTGCACCAGATAAGATAATTCGCACCGAGCAGAGTCCTACAGCTATGAAGCATTTTCCCTTCGTCTACCTTTACTATCGCAGCGGTTTTTTAAAGAGCAATATCACTGTCATAACTGTAGACCCCATCGGTGACCGGGTAATAAACGTCACCCAAGACAAGGATTCTGGATACTGAGAATTGTTACTTCCCTAACTTAGCCCTTTCAGTCTCAACGATAGACGGATCTAGCTTCTTGAAAAGAGGGGACGCTGGGGATAATTGATGGCCTTCTTCTATGACGGGAAGAATCCACTTCACTTCCTCAGGAGTGCCAGGGAGGTTTAGAAGCTCATGTAACTTGGAGCTGGTAGTAGGTAAGAAGGGATGGAGCATGACTCGCAGGCAGGCGATCAATTGTACCATTGTAGCCATTATCGTGCCTGTGCGCTCTCTGTCGACCTTTATCTCTTTCCAGGGGGCCTGAGCGTCGAAGTAACGGTTGCCCGCTCTGGCTAATTCCATGGCTTCGGCTAGCCCTTGCTTGAATTGACAATTCTCCAGACACTTAGCTACTTTATCAAAAGTTTGATGAGCCAAATTGAGGAGTTCTATGTCTTCTTCGGTCTTATCAGCGTGGGGAACTTTGCCCTCGAAGTGCTTGTGGATAAACGATATAGAGCGATTGACTAAGTTGCCCCACCAGCCAACTAACTCATCGTTGTTGCGGCGCAAAAAGTCCGCCCAGGAGAAGTCACTGTCTGAATTTTCAGGAGCGGTAACGGTCAAGGCGTAGCGCAAAGGATCGGGATCGTAATTATCCAGATAATCATTGACCCAAACGGCCCAATTATTGGAAGTGGAGAGCTTGCGCCCTTCTAAGTTTAAAAACTCGTTGGCGGGGATGTCAGTGGGCAGGTTGAGTCCACCGAGGCCCATCAAAACCGCTGGCCAACGGATAGAGTGGAAAGGTATATTGTCTTTACCTATGAAGTAGTATGTTTTAGCTTTATCGTTTTGCCACCACTCTTTCCAAAGGTCTGGCTGGCCTTGTTCTTTAGCCCAGAGCATACTGGCCGAAAGATAACCTATGACCGCTTCCCACCAGACGTAGATTCTCTTTTTTTCGTAACCCTCTATAGGGACGGGAATACCCCACTCCATATCGCGGGTTATGGCTGAGTCTCTCAAACCTTCATGCAGATAATTAGTCGTGAAGTTCATTACGTTAGGGCGGAAGTTTTTCTTCTCTTTTAGCCAGTTGGTTATCTGATCGTTGAAGGCTGACCATTTGAAGAAGAAGTGATCCGTCTCTTTGACGATGGGTTTAGCTCCGCATAATTTGCAATGTGGTTCGATGAGCTCCTTAGCATCGAAGGTACGTCCGCAAGCATCACACTGATCGCCTCTAGCTTTTTCTGCTCCACAGTGAGGACACTTGCCTTCAACGTATCGATCAGGCAAGAAGACCTCTTCTGCAGGGCAATAAAGTTGCTCTTGGGTCTGAAGGTAGATGTAACCCTTTTTGTAAAGATCGAGGAAGATATTTTGGACTACTTCCTGATGATTTTTTGTGTGTGTTCCAGTGAATAGTTCCCATTGAATATTCAATTTTTTGAAAGTATCGACGATAATGTTGTGGTATCTAGTTGATACTTCTTCTGGAGTTATACCTTCGCGATTGGCCGTTATGGTGATGGGTGTACCGTGCTCGTCTGTGCCTGAAACCATAAGAACCTTATTCCCGCGCATACGGTGGTAACGAGCAAATTGATCGGCTGGTAAGTAACAGCCCGCAGCATGTCCTAGATGCAACGGACCATTGGCGTAAGGCCAAGCCACACCTACAAAAATGTGATCTGCCATAAATCCTCCAGAAATTAAAATGAAAGATGAGGCGGCCTGGTTCGTTGATATATTGTGCCTGTCCTGCCCTGTGTTTAAGCAGGTTAGAATTAAAAAACGTAAAAAGACTCAAATATGGGATTGCTTGAAATTGTATCAGAGAAAGAGACCTCCTGCATAGGTTGTGGAAGGCGCATTCGCGTTGGCGATATTGCTTATAATGATGATGAATTTAACGAGATCTGGTGTAAACGATGCTACGATGAGACCGTAGCTGAGATAGAAGCTGAGGAAGCTGAAGAGGCAAGGCTATATGAGCAGGAAGAACCTGACAGTGCCTTTTCTGGTGATTCAGAGGAAGAGAGAGATACGGATCAGGAGTTCGCTGACTATTTTGGCACAGATGAAGAGGTCGAGGAACAGAAGCCTGCGCCTTCTCCATCTCCAGTTGCAACCTCTGCTCCAAAACCGACTGTTGCTCCAGGACCGACTGTTGCCCTCAAACAGACAGTTGCTCCAAAAACTTCATCTCCTCAATCTTCTCCCCAAGCGCAGAGTAAGCCAAGTTATCAGCCTGCAGATAGGGGTAGACAGAGTGCTGGTTACACTTTGGGTAAGTCGCAAGTTACTCAGGATGATTTAGAAAACTATCCTCCTTTGGGTGGTGGTGTTTCTGTCTCATTTACAAAAAAAGAAGAGCCTAAAGAGGTTGAACCAGCTAGAGAGTCTTACAGGGTAGAATCTGAACCAGAGCCTGAGCCAGTTGTTGTTAAGCGTCGTAAATATGATCCTGATGGATTGCAGGATCTCTGGGAGAGGTATCACCTTTATATGGCGGCTAATTTGAAAGCCGACATGGTGGAAGGTTTGGCGAATATTTCCAGCAATCGCTGGACTTGTGTGGCTGGAACTATAGAGAATGTGATTGCTCAGGGTGAACCTATTTTGAATATGGGAGCCGATACAGAGTCTTTGTTAGCTCGTAAGACTGCTGATCAGACTCTAGTCTATGGTTGGCCTTTAGTGGTTATAGATACGAATACTGGCCTAAATGTGGCTCCGTTGCTAGTTGTAGATATTGCTCAGCCGCCTTATCATGGACCAAATGCCAGAGTTCTCAGTGAGCCTGTTATAAATCCAGCTATTTTGAGGGCTATCTGGTCACACAGTGGGGATATAGATTTCCTCCGTTCTACGGTGGGTGACAGTTTGCCGCGTGGGGCTGTGGCCATAACTAAATTCGTTCATCAAATTTGCGGTATTATGGGTTTAGAGGCTCATGATATAGATCCTTTGAAACTAGTGCGGGAATTACCTACGGAACCAGGTGTCTTTAACAGTGCTGTTTTAATGTTGACCAGTACTTCCAAGTATGCCAATGATGTCGTGGAAGAGATAGAAGAAGTAGCTTCTAGAGATGATTGGCGTGAAGTGGGAACAGCTTGTCTATTTGGTATTGATCTGCCAGACATTGAGGGCAGGGATACTATGCCTGTTATGCCCTGGTCAGCGGAGATTGCTTTTGAAGATCTCTTACAGTTGGTGCGCAGTAAACCAGTAAATTCTTTTACCATGGCTAACAGAGACAATGTAGATCAGATTATCGTCTCGGCTTGCGCTAACGCTTGGATAGACAATGAGTCGTTTTTAGTTGTCTCGGACAATGAGAAAAAATTGGATGAGTTGGTTAAACTAGCTAGTGATGTACACGAGGGACTCTTGATTAGAGCCTGTGTAGAAGAGGATCTGGCGCGCAATCCTAAACGTCGTTGTCGAAGTCTGTCGAGTTTGGCTAAAGTTCTTTTAGATGAACAACAGGCGGCAAGTTCTTCCATTCGTCAGATCGTGGAGAAGTCGTATAAAGAGCTAGAAGAGATTGAGGCTCGTCGCAAAGAGTCTATTGAGGGAGCGGCTTATCGCAAAAAGTGGAGTGATAAGAAGATCCATATGGAGAAAGCTCGTCTAGAGGTGGCTAAACGCATTTGGTTGCACGGTCTTTACCCCAAAGGGACTGATCCTATGGCTATAGGTACTGAGGCTAAGGCTCTAGAGAACGTCAGTATGTTCAAAGCTATGCGCATCAATATGTTCATGAAAAAGATTGGAGTCAACAAACCTGAGGCTACTTTGGCTGATGTTATAGAGTGGTGTAATCTTTCCTTGCATATTAAGCAAGCCGATGCTGAAGTGGCGAAGTATAATGATCCTGATAAGTACAATGTTGGAGCTATAAATTATCGTTGGGCGGCTAGTTGTATAAGTGCCGTCTCGGCTAGCGTCTCTGGTGCTTTGCCAGGTTGTTCGCGCACTCTGTCCTCTTTAATGGAAGCTACAGAGAGAAATGATTTTACTAAGAAGACAGTGACATCTCTGATCCCCCATTTGAGGGCTTGGGCTTGTGATTATTACAGTGTAAACAAGTTCTTCGAACTCAGTCCAGGCATGTTTGATGTGGTAGTATTAGACAATGCTCATCATGTAAATTTGTCTTGGGCTTTGCCAGTAATTTATAGAGCCAAACGTCTAGTTATTATCGGTGATCCCAGTGGTGTGCCTCCTAGTGTCTTCTTGGACAATGTGCAAATGAATCGCATTGCAGAGAGGTTCAGTTTTGATCGCGGTGAGTTGGCTGGCAGGGGCTTAGAGTACGGCAGTAGCAACGCCTGTAAGGCCTTTGAAAATGCTTGATTGGCCGACTAAGTGTGATTGTAGTCAAGAGAAGGGGCCTTTGGCTGTAATTGGTGACATTCACGGCTGTTGGGATGAGTTGTGCAATCTTGTCTCTAAGTTAGGTGGAGTTATCTCTGATAGTGGTCTTATTTTGATTAGCGAAGAGAGAGAGCTTAAGCTGATCTCTGTAGGTGATCTCTTAGATCGCGGCCCAAAATCGGCGCAGGTTTTGAATCTCTTTATAAACCATTGGCTCTATGAAGAGGGGAGATTATCTGTAGAGTTACCTAAAGGCTACAAGGTTGCCAAGATTTATTGTGCTTTGGGTAATCACGATTTTAAGTACTGGCGTTATCTGCAGGGACGCAAAATTATTTTTAACGCAGGTATGCAACGGAGTGCGGATAGTTTTGCCAGTGAACTATTTCTCCATTCTGCTGATCTTTTAAGCGAGTATCTGCACACTTTGCCCCACTATTTTATCTTTGATGAGGGAAAGTTGCTCGTCTCTCACGCCGGTTTGAGTGAGGAAAAGCAGTCCTATCAAGACAAAAAAGAGGAAGAGTCCACGCGCCGTTTCTGTCTTTATGGTGATGTTACGGGTGAATTTGATGAAGATGGCTTTCCCATTCGCCTCCACTGGGAGGAGGAGTATCATGGAAAAGCCACTGTGGTTTATGGTCATACAGTTGTGAAGGAGCCTCAGATCGTCAACAACACTTACAATATAGACACAGGTTGCGTCTTCGGCGGAAAATTGACAGCTTTACTCTATCCAAGTATGGAATTTGTAAGTGTGCCTGCTAATCAAGAGTACTTTTCGCACGATCAGGTTCTCACTCCGCACCAGCCTTGAAGTTGTATATAGGTTTTATTATCTCGTTTATCTCTACGGTATCACCTATATTATTTACGATATCTTCCATTGGCTTGTAAACCATAGGACACTCATCTATAGTCTGCTCATTTACAGATGTGGTATATATGCCTTCCATCTCCTTTCTGAACTCAGATATAGTGAAGGTGTCCTTGGCTTTCGAACGGGACATGAGCCGGCCAGCCCCATGGGGAGCGGAGAAGTTCCAGTCTGGGTTTCCTTTGCCCGTGCAGATCAAACTGCCATCGCGCATATTTATGGGTATTATTAGAATTTCACCCTCTTTAGCTGACACTGCCCCTTTGCGAAGTATCATAGCTTCAGTATCTCTATAGTTGTGAATAGTGGTAAATTGATCTTCAACATGAAGATTCATACCCTTTACGATCTCATCCATCATGGCTTTTCTGTTGAGCACAGCAAAGCGTTGGACTATCTTCATATCGTGAATATATTGTTCAAAAAGCTCTCCTTCGCAATAAGCGAGATCTTTAGGAACGCTAGTTCGTTTGATGTTTTTTAATTTCTTGAGCTCCGCATCTATTTGTTTATGCTTGCCTTGTTTTTTTAGATTGGCTATTAACTCATCTATATCTACATCTGAACTTTTATTAAGTCTGCTATAA
>JAFSXH010000299.1 GCA_017444165.1 bacterium
GCATAGCCAAATCAGGACGGAACATCTCTTTACAACAGCGAGCCAAATAAAGGTAACCTTCAGCACTGTTGGGATCTATATTAAGAATCTTTTGAAATTTGGCCATGGCCTGTTTATGACGGCTGTTCTTCATATTTAATTTGCCTGAAGCAAAGAGATATTTAGTCTCTTTAGGATCGAGCATGCTCGCCTCATCAAACTGCTTGAGAGCTAATTGAGTCTGATTCTCCTTGTCATAAGCTAACCCCAAAAGATAGTGAGCCTCAGCATAACGCGGATTTTCTTCCACAACCTTACGCAGATTAATTACGGCCAATTTGTAACGTCCCAACCCGTAATAGATAATACCCGCCTGTTCATTAGCTTCCCAAAGGCGAGGGTTTATATCTATGGCTTTATTCAAACTCTGTAAAGCTATCTCTGGCTTGCCTAAATAACGGTTGGCACAGCCCAACTGATAATGAGCGAATCCATCATTAGGACGCAAAGCTACCTGTTGAGAAAATTGCCCTAAACATTTAGCTATTTCATCTTTATAAAAATTTGAATGTTCAGGTTCAGAGAGGATATTCAATATATCAGGATCTAAATTATGAGTATGTTTCCAATCCTCCAGAGCCATTCTCAACTCGCCACTTTTGGCATAGACCATACCGCGATGAAAATAGGCTCTAGCATGGCGAGGATTTATCTTCAAGACTTGATTAAAACACCTCATAGCCTCACCGATGCCCCCCGTGCCAGGCATAATTTGGTATTCACAACCGAGACTGAAGTGAGCTTCTGCATCCTCAGGATGCAATTTCACCATATTTAGGTATTTCTGTAGTTTAGAAGAAGCCGACTCTGCCATAGAAGATAAACCTCATTTTTAAGCCAAAAATACATAACAAACAGAGGCCCGTTCTTTCTTATATGTACCAATCCTTCAAAAAATCACACTCTATAGGAAAGCTAAATTGTGTTAAGAATCACTGTTCAAATGATACTGCAAGGAGAAACGTTAGTGATTGCAACAGATAGACTGAATATATGGCCCATAGAACGTCAAGATTTGAATAAAAATTATCAATGGGCTAATGATATGGAGTTATGTCACCTCTCTGGTGCTTTACCTCTGCCTAAACCTTCTAGTGAAATAGAAGGCTGGTTTAGCAATATCACTGCCGATCCAGAGATACACACTTTTTCCATGAAATTAAAAGATGGAACTCACATTGGCAATATAGAGATTCGTGATCTCGATCTGCGCTGTGGAAGTTGTGAATTGGGAATTATTATTGGTGAGAAAGGACAACGCCACAATGGTTACGGCTCCGAAGCAGTGAGAGCCCTTTGTGCTTTCTGCTTCAAAGAGTTGCGGCTGCATCGCATAATGGTTCATGTCCTCTCCTACAACGAAGCTGCTTTCAATATGTTTTGCAAATGCGGTTTTCAGTTAGAAGGGACTATGCGCCAAGCCTTCTTTTATGCAGGTCGTCATTGGGATGTACGCATCTTGAGTTTATTAAACGATAACACCTAGGAGAGAAAGTTTTGTCTATAAATTCAACTGGTGCTCAAAAAGAATCAGCTTTAAAGATCATAGAGACTGGCAAAGTAACATTTTCACCTCTTTACATATTAGATGGAGGTGATCTTTATTTAAAAGATTCAATACTGGAGATAATAAAGAACTATGTGTTAGATCCCAGCTTTGCTGATTTCAATTATACAAAATTGGAATGCAGCTCCTCAACCAAAAGTGTAGAATTGCGAGATGCCTTGCGCGAACTTCCCATGCTGACAGATAAGAGACTCCTAGAGCTCCGCAATCCAGAAAAACTTACTGCCTCTGTCAGCAAACAAATAATTGATGATATTCAAGAGACGATCAATATAGGTGAAAATGTTATTTGTTTGGTTTACGGAGATAGCATAAAAGAGGAAAAAGCGGGCTTAAAAAAGTCCTTATCCAGATTTGCTTTAACGATAAATTGCAGTGTTTATCCTAATGACATTCCTAGATGGATAAATATCTTCTGTCAAAAGAAAGGATGTTCCATACAAAGAAATGCCGTAAACGAACTTCAAGAGCGTTGTGGCTTAGATATAATGCAACTTTCTTCCCAATTAGATAAACTCTCCCACTATGTTAGAGATGGGCAAATAACTCTGCAAGATGTCAAAATAGCTGTAAATAAGAGTTTTGATGTCA
>JAFSXH010000024.1 GCA_017444165.1 bacterium
CTGCATTGACGATACCCATAGTCAAGCCCGCCTTTACAGCGTGATACAAGAAGACCGAATGCATAGCCTCACGCACGGGATTGTTCCCTCTCAAAGCAAAAGAAACATTGCTGATCCCGCCATTAGTCATAACTTTAGGCCAATGGGTGTGAACGTAGGAGACGGCCTCAATAAAATCTCGTCCGTAAGTGGAGTGGCTCTCAATACCTGTAGCCACAGATAAGACAGCCAGATCCAGAACGATCTCCTGAGGAGCAAAGTGGAGTTCATCTATGAGAATATGACAGGCTCTGTCGATTATTTCGATCTTGCGTGCTAGGGTATCGCCCTGTCCCTTTTCATCAAAGCACATCACCACGGGCAAGCCGCCTAACCGCCTGATGGTAGTGGCCTTTTTCTTAAAAGATTCCTCTCCCTCTTTTAGAGAGATAGAGTTTACCAAACTCCGCCCTGGCACACATTTTAGTCCAGCTTCCAAGACCTCCCAATGGGAAGAATCTAACATAAAAGGAACTTTAGCAATATCTGGTTCAGCAGCCAAGAGGCGCAAAAAATGTTCCATGACCTCTACGGAATTGTGCATAGCGTCATCTAAATTAATGTCAATGACATTAGCCCCATTCTCTACCTGCTGACGGGCTACAGCCAGAGCACCCTCAAAATCCTTAGCCCTAATCAGACGAGCGAACTTGGCCGATCCAGATAGATTACAACGCTCTCCTATGACGGTAAAACCTGTAGAATTAGTCGAAAAATCATAGAGTTCCAAACCAGATAAGAGAGCCTTCTCCTCTACCTTGCCAAATTGGCGCGGAGCGATGCCCTCCATAGCCCTGCTTATAGCTCTGATATAATCGGGCGAAGTTCCACAACAACCACCGACAATATTGAGCCAACCCTTTTGAGCATAACCTTGCAAAACTTGGGCCATGTGTTCGGGAGTCTCATCGTAACCGCCCTCAGCATTGGGCAATCCAGCATTGGGATAACAACTTATTCCACAAGTGGCTAAATTAGCCAATCTCTCCAAATGGGGAGCCATCTCCTCAGCTCCCAAAGCGCAATTTATACCTACAGTTACAGGTTTAGCATGAGAGATAGAAGCCCAAAAGGCCTCTAAAGTCTGACCACATAGAGTTCGTCCTGATTTATCAGCCAAAGTGACCGAGATAGCCAAAGGCAGACGCTCTCCCGTAATAGCGGCCGCCTCATCCAATGCCCAGATCGCCGCTTTAGCGTTGAGAGCATCAAAGATCGTCTCTAGGAGAAAGAGATCGACTCCGCCCTCTTGTAAAGCTAAGATCTGTTCTAGATAGGCCTCAGCCATCTCTTCAAAAGTGACTGAACGCTTGGAAGCATCGTTGACATCTGGAGACATAGAGAGCGTCTTACCAGTGGGGCCGATAGAACCAGCCACCCAAGCCTGACGACCGTCACCTTGTGGAGTAGCCAAAAACTCCTCTATCGCCTGACGCGCATTAACAGCCGCCGCAATATTCAATTCCCGACAAAAATCTTGAGTACCGTACTCACTCTGGCTCAATCTCTGCGATCCAAAAGTGCAAGTCTCAACAATATTCGCTCCAGAACGCAAATACTGCAGATGTATCTCCTTGAGAACATCGGAACGAGTCAAAGAGAGAATATCGTTATTACCTTTAAGAGCAACAGAATGATCAGCGAACCTTTCGCCTCGATAATCCTCTTCTGTCAAATTGTAACGCTGTATCATAGTACCCATGGCTCCATCAAGGATCAAGATCCTCTCCCGCAGAGCTTTGAGTAGATCGAACTTCACCATAAAACTTCCATTTTCAACAAAGTTAAGTGTTCCGCCGTTCGCTTATAAAAAAAAAGATACCTGCGCAAAATTATAATTAAAAGCTTCCGCCCAAATTTCCCAAAGAGTCGATGACCACTACGCAATCAGGCAAAACATTTTCTAATACCCTCTTCATCTGATCTTGAGGAATAGCTACACATCCACCTGTAAACGGCTTTCTAGGACCTAAACAATGTAAAAATATGGCTGAACCGAGACCAGGTATACCATCTTTGTTATAACTTATATTCAGACAATGTTGATACTCTAGACTATAATCAATAATGTGTTCACTATTTTTAATGTCTAAATCAGGATAATCTTTTAGGCTCACCAATTCATTGTAATGCCTCCCCTCACGATTATCACCAGACCAATAGCTATCACTGTCAACTTTGACATACGGTATAGCACAATCAAAGAAATCAGCGATTCCAAAGGCACGATTAAAAGAGTAAACACCCACAGGAGTCTTATGATCCCCCTCTTTAGTCTTTCCTAGACCGTCCCTTCCTATAAAGCCTGGGGTACTCATGATCATATTCCATCCCCCAGCTTCGTCCTTTTCATGCATAGATATCCAAGCAGTAGATTCAGCGTAAGCGGCAACAATAAACAACTGCCTAGCTTCCTTAGCTTCAGACAAATTAACAACCCATTGAGGAGAAGGTTCCAAAAAAGAAGAACTTTCTGTTCCCTCAGCATTTAAATTTGCATAACCACACAAAGCAATAACCACCAACAAAAACGGAACAAATATAACTTTATATCTCATCTAATTACAACCAAAATATAGCCCTGTTACAAATTTTGGAAACATCGATGCTAAAATCAACAAAACGTACATAGCAATAAAAAATAGTAATGTTTTATGTGAATATACTATGTCCACAGGATTTGATAAATCGCTTTCGATAATTATGTGCTTGTAGTAAATTAAAATTAAAATAACCATAACTATCGTTATGCGAAGTATGTTTACATCCAACGGTCCAGTATAATTCACAACCCATAACGAGTAAAATGTTATTGTAAGCGTTTGGAACATTACAGATAAATCTTTCAAATATGATATATCATATTTTTCAAGAACTGGTCTAATGGCAGAACTTGATTTATACTCATTGAGCCTCTTGCTTATGCCGAGGTAGTATGCTGCAGTGACAGTTGTAAGGCCTAA
>JAFSXH010000300.1 GCA_017444165.1 bacterium
CTGAAGGAAAAATTTTCTCCTTTAACAAACCAGGCTCTGTATGAAAGAAGCTCTTCTATTTTTACGAGAATTTATCAAACACCCTATCTCCACAGGGGCTATATATCCATCCTCTCAAGAATTGGCTCAAGAGATAGTCACCCAAGGAAGAGTAGAAGAAGCAGAGATAATCGCAGAATTTGGCGCAGGAACAGGTGTATTCACTAAGGAGATTATCAGACGCAAGAAGAGTGCGGCTAAGTTTCTCTCCATCGAATATCGTCAAGAATTAGTCGATATAATCCGCCGTGAAATTCCCGAAGTAGACATAGCTTGCGACTCTGTAGAAAACCTCATCACACTCATGAAAGAGCGCAACTTAGATCACCTGGATTCCATAGTCTGTGGCCTCCCCTGGGCGGCCTTCAGCGAAGAGATGCAAGATAAATTTCTCGCTCCTGCCGTCAAGAGCCTAAAAGAAGGCGGTCGCTTCGTCACTTTTGCTTACTTGCAAGGATTACTCTTGCCTGCGGGTCATCGTTTCCAAAAGAAGATCGCTTCAACGTTTAGTGAGGTTCACAGATCGCGCATCGTTTGGAAAAATTTACCCCCCGCTTTCGTATACGTCTGCACAAAGTAACTACTCTAATACAGGTAAACCATTCTCAGAGACTTTAAACGATCTAATCCAACCTTTATTGTTGTCATAGAGGGTAAAGTTATCTGGATCACTAAAAATAGGGAAAGACTCCGAAACTATGGTATCAGGATCATTTTGCTTAACTTTGCGCATGGTATAAGGAAGTTTGCCTACAATTTCGGGCAATGAGGTATTGAGATCATAAACGTGTAGCTCTCGGTTATCATGTTCATCCAAAGAATCCACATAGAGGTAATTGCGACCGTTGCGTGTGTGAACTAAAACGGAGTTGGTGTTGTTATCACCTTTGTCGATAACAGTCAGATTATTGAGTATTATCTTGTACTGATTATCTTCGATGGGAACAACTTGCAAACTATCAACAAGACCGTCATCTTCCAGATCGCAGCGCAAGGGATAATAATTTAACTGCATACAGTAATTTTCAGGAACGCTCTTGTATTTATCTGCAAAGATCTGAGGTTGTTCTTTGAAAAGAATGGTAACTGTCAGCATACCTTCACAGTAAGGAGCTAAATCATAAGGATTAAAATAGAATGTCACTCCCTGAGGATCTAAAGTCCAAGAAAAATCTTCTTTTTTAACATGGTTGCGTAGCGCTGGCTTAAGACCAAAAAACATAGCGTCAGGGTAGTTTTTTTCTAACTTCTTCTCTAGAATCTCAGCTAAATGGGTCTTATCTTGGATAACTTCTGAAAATTCTATCTTTTTTCCAGTGGCAACATCGAAATTATGCCCAACTTTAGCATCATAACCATGCGCTCCTAAGTCGTAAGTTTGAACCGATTCTACAAAACTCAACACTTTAGAATCGGCGCGGCGCAATTTAAAATCTATATTGCGAATAAAAGGAAGACAACTCAACGCCCCCGTTCCCTCTTTCAGAGCGGCAGGAATTATCTTATCCACAATCTCACGTCTCTGTTCTTTTAACCAATTGAGATTATTCTTGTTATGCTCTTCCAAAGCTAGGCTCAAAGAAGGATATTGTTGGCTACTCTTCTCCCCCAAATAAAAATAAAAAGAATGGCCTGAAAAAGTCTCCGTCTTTGCCCCAAAAGACTCTGCACTCCCCCAATTTTTCATGACGCATTCACTGCCCTCAAAGTGTAAAACACCTTCATCAGCCCCGACAAAGGATGCAGAGAATAAACAAAATCCCAAAATCGATCCCCAAACTAAACTATCTGTAACTCTAGACATAAGTAGCTACTCCTCTTGCGAAAAATTCCTAAAACAAAAAGACCCCTCGAATAACCGAGAAGTCTGATTGTGGTGGGCGCGAACAGACTTGAACTGCCGACCCCTACGATGTCAACGTAGTGCTCTAAACCAGCTGAGCTACGCGCCCAAAATATGGAGGCGTCGAGCAGAATTGAACTGCTGTGGAAGGTTTTGCAGACCTCTGCCTTGCCACTCGGCCACAACGCCACACCTTCAAAACATCGAAAACTCCTGGAGCGGGAGACGAGACTCGAACTCGCGACCCTCGGCTTGGGAAAAATATTTTTCTCTTTTCTATACCCATTTTATTTACCTGAAAATTTATGATAGACAAAAAGTTTTGATTATTCATGCTAAACTTGCTTGGTGACTGAATTTGGTGACGTTTATTTACGTCTATACCGTTTTCTTAAGCATGCTCATTATCTCCTCAAGCCTTTTTTGGCCATTCCTAATCATCTCCGTGTTCTGGCTTATGAGTATGCGGTACATCTCAGTTTGCTCCTCGTGAAGCTGCATCATCTGCTTCACTATCAATACGAGTTCTTCCCTTGTTAGTTTCATAAGTATTTCTTCTGATATGTTTTCACTTGATATATTATCTGTTATATCATCATGCCATTCATTTATTGACAGCATATTTCCTTCCCCATTCCATATCCAATCAGATGAAACGATGTTCTTATAAACCAGGCAGAACGTCTTTACAAAAGATTCCGTGAGGTATCTTTCATCACCCCTACGAGCAGCACGGACATTTGTTTCA
>JAFSXH010000301.1 GCA_017444165.1 bacterium
CAATAATAAGGTTATTCCCGATCTTGTGGACTTTACAAAGACCTTTTTTGCCAAGCATACTATCCTCAATATTTTGACAAAATACTGTATTTTTACCTCAGAAAACCTGTTGCTCGTCATGCGTCCCTATCAGATCGCAGCCACGGAGCGTATATTAAACCGCATAGAAATAGCTCATAACTACAAGAAATATGGCTCTATTGCAGGCGGCGGATACATCTGGCACACAACAGGTTCGGGCAAGACCCTGACCTCGTTCAAATCGGCTCGGCTGGCTTCAAAGCTCAATTATATAGATAAAGTGCTCTTTGTGGTCGATAGAAAAGACCTCGACTATCAAACTATGCGTGAATATGATCGTTTTGAAAAAGGTGCGGCTAACAGCAACACTTCCACAACAATATTGAAAAGACAGCTTGAAAATCCCGATTGCCGTATCATTATCACTACTATTCAAAAGCTCGCCACATTTATCAAAAAGAATAATGCCCACGAAGTCTATGATAAGCGTGTAGTTATAATCTTTGATGAATGTCACAGGAGCCAATTCGGTGATATGCACCAAGCTATCACTAAGAAATTCAAGAAGTATCATCTGTTCGGCTTTACGGGTACGCCGATATTTGCGGTAAATTCAGGTACAGGCAAAAATCCGAACCTGCGCACCACGGCACAGGCTTTCGGAGATCAGCTCCACTCCTATACTATTGTCGATGCTATCAATGACAAGAATGTTCTCCCCTTCCGTGTGGACTATATCAAGACTATGGACAAGGAAGAAGATATTGAAGATGTCAAGGTATGGGATATTGACCGTGAAAAAGCGTATATGTCCCCCAAGCGCATCTCACTTGTCACCAAATATATTTTAGACCACTTCGATCAGAAAACTTATCGCAAGGCTTTTGAACGCACATACAGTTACAACGTCCTGACAAATATTTCAGATATAGCCAATGCTAAAAAGCGCAAACAGATACAGGAGATCAAGCAGAAAGAGCGCGTCAGCGGTTTTAATTCAATATTTGCTGTATCCTCAGTGCAAGCCGCCAAACTCTACTATGAAGAATTTATTAAGCAAATGGCTACAAATCCCGAAAAAGCTCTGAAAATAGCGGTTATTTACAGTTACGGAGCCAATGAGGAAGATCCAGATGGTATCCTCGATGAAGAAAATCCCGAAGATACTTCCGCACTTGATTCCACTTCAAGAGACTTCCTTGAAAAGGCCATCAGCGATTACAACAAACAATTTGGCACAAGTTACGATACTTCAAGTGACAAATTCCAAAGTTACTATAAAGATGTGTCACTCCGCATGAAGAACAAGGAGATCGATCTGCTTATCGTGGTCAATATGTTCCTAACGGGCTTTGATGCGACTACACTCAATACACTGTGGTTAGATAAAAACCTCAAAATGCACGGTCTAATACAAGCGTATAGCCGCACAAACCGCATACTCAACTCTATCAAAACATTTGGTAATATCGTATGTTTCCGCGCATTGCAGAAGCGAACGGACGCCGCTATCTCCCTCTTCGGCGACAAAGAAGCTGGCGGTATCGTAACCTTGAAGAGCTTCAGTGACTACTACAACGACTATGTGAATATGCTGGACGAGCTCTGGAAAGAGTTTCCACTTAATGAACCGCAAATCGTAGAAAAAGAACGGCAAAAGGAATTTATCGCTCTGCTGAGTGCAATTCTACGCATGCGCAACCTGCTTGTGAGCTTCGATGAGTTTGAAGGCCAAGAGATGATCTCAGAGAGAGATTTTCAGGACTACCTCGGACGTTATCAGGATCTGCGGGACGAGTGGGCCGAACGGCGTAAAAAAGGCGAATTGACAGATATTGATAATGATATTGTCTTTGAGATCGAGCTTATCAAACAGATAGAGATCAATATCGACTACATCCTTATGCTCGTAACAAAGTATCACGACAGTAATTGCATGGATAAGGAAGTGCTTATAACCATTCAAAAAGCCGTCGATTCCAGCACTGAACTGAGAAGTAAGAGATACCTCATTGATAATTTCATTAACAGCATTAACGATATTGATGATGTTATGAGCCAGTGGCACAGCTATGTCGCTGAAGAGCGTGAAAAGGCTCTTATCACTCTTATCAAAGAAGAAAAGCTCAAAGAGGAAGAGACGAGGGCCTTTGTTGCAGGAGCTTTCCGTGACGGCGGTATCAAAACAACAGGTACGGATATTGACAAGATATTGCCTGCTATGTCACGCTTCGGCGGCGGCAATCGCCAGGCAAAGAAAGAAATAGTTATTGAAAAACTCAAAGCTCTCTTTGAACGTTTTTGGAATATTGGTTAAAACATAAACCTACAAGCACGCGGGAATTTACATTTTTGGAGAGTATATACTGGCAGTGTCGTGCGAAGATATGCTCTCTCTAGGGCGTTAGCGCACTTTTGAAGGAGGAAGAACATGGGTATTGCTGATATGTTAGGTTCGCTCATGGATAAAATTCCAGGTTACGCTGGTTTCAATGAGAGAGCCAAGAGGCGTGAAACGGATAAGATTCAGCGCGAATTTATGGCCAAAAGGTTGACTGAATTGAAGAGTAACATGATGTCGATTCAGGAAGACTTTTTGAGTAGCGGCAATTTGGCAATTATGGAACCCTTCGATAAGGCTGGCAATAAGATCGACAGAGTTGTTGAGCGTATGCGCCACGCCAATCAAGGTTATACAGGCTTTTTTGACGCTGTCAGTATTAATGAAGAAGAATTAGAGAATATTTACAGATACGATCTCTCTTTAGTTAATGGTATCGCTAGTGCTGAAGAGGCACTCATGGCTGTAGAGTCCAGTGTGGATGATCCCGCTAAAACTAAGATGATGTTGAGGAACTTTACCTCTAGGATCGATGATATGGACAAAGCTCTCAACGAGCGCGAGACAATTTTGAAAGGTGTGAGATAGGCTAATTATGGCAAGGTATTTAGATGTAATTGAATGGCGTCCCTCTGATCCCACCGCTCTGGTAGGGCGTGTTCCTGAGTCGGGTCCTGCCGACATTCGCATGGGTGCGCAATTGATAGTCAGAGAGAGTCAGTCGGCTATCTTTTATCGCGATGGTCAGGCTTTAGACGTTTTTGGAGCTGGTCGTCACACCTTGAGTACGGCCAACATTCCCTTGCTTACTGAGTTTATCAGCAGATTTACCAGAAACAACAGCAACATATTCGCCGCTGAAGTCTACTTCGTCAACCAGCAAGTTCTCACCGAAATGAAATGGGGTACCCCCAACCCCATCGATCTCAAAGATCCCGACTTAGGTTGGGTACAGATCCGCGCTCTGGGCACTTACTCTGTAAGGGTTGAAGATCCTCAATTATTTGTAAATACATTAGTAGGCACTCGCCCTGAATACACGACTAAAGACCTAAGAAACTTCCTCAACGGCAGTGTGCGTACTCGCTTGAACGATCTGTTGAGTACAACTTTCCAGTCCTACGCCAGCATACGCAGCAACATGGACGAATTAGTAGCGGCCATGAAGGTCAAAGTTAAGGATGACTTTGGCAAGTACGGTGTCTCTATACGCGACTTCTTCATCCAGGATATTTCTGTACCTGAAGAGATCCAGGCGGCCTTCCGCAAGAGAGCTACTATGGGTGCTTTAGGTGTACGTAGCTACAGTGAGATGCAAGCTGCTGATGCCATGCGCGATATGGCTAACAACCAGGGTACTGGTGGCGGTGCTATGGGTGCAGGTATGGGTATGAGCATGGGTATGATGATGCCCCAGATGATGCAACAGGCCTTCGCTGGCAACATGATGCCCCAACAGCAGATGCAACAACCTCAACAGGCTCCCGCTCCCCAAGCGGCAACTGTTGAATGTGCCTCTTGTCACGCCCGCATTCCTGAGACCACTAAATTCTGCCCTCAGTGCGGCAGTAAGGTCGTCCCTGCAGGTATGGTTCCCTGTCCCAATTGTCAGAATTTAGTTCCTCAGAACTCCAAATTCTGCCCCCAGTGTGGTAGCAAAGTAGCTCCCGAAGAGAAAGTTTGTTCTTGCGGCACAAAGATAGCTCCAGGAACGAAGTTCTGCCCAGGTTGTGGAGCTAAGCAGTAGTTTTTGTTGATTTTGCAGGCCCTGATCTTCAGGGCCTTTTTTGGGAGGTGACATTTGTTCTCAATAGGCAGATCTCTCTTATTTGTCGCTTGTTTGAGTAGTCTATTTACGATGACTACTACGAATGTTTTAGCAGATACTTCTGATAATCGGGTAAAGGAGTTAAATCGAGTGGTTGAAGCTGAGAAATTAGAATTAACTCAAGAATGGGACAAAGTATTTCCTCAAAGCGATGAGGTCGATCATAGCAAAGTAACATTCGTAAATAGATATGGCATAACTTTAGCCGCCGATATGTATAAACCTAAAGGTATATCTGGAAAATTACCAGCCATAGCTGTCAGCGGCCCCTTTGGAGCCGTAAAAGAGCAGTCTTCTGGTTTGTACGCTCAAGAGATGGCCAAACGCGGCTTTATAACCTTAGCTTTCGATCCCTCATTCACAGGTGAGAGCGGAGGCCAGCCTCGCTATATAGCCTCTGCCGATATAAATACCGAAGATTTTTCCGCCGCTGTAGACTTTCTCTCAGTTCAAGAAGATGTAGACCCAGAGCGCATAGGTATAATCGGCATTTGCGGTTGGGGCGGTTTTGCCATCAATGCCGCCGCCATCGATACGCGCATAAAAGCTACTGTAGCTTCAACGATGTATGATATGAGCCGAGTTGCGGCTAATGGATACTTCGATTACGAAAAAGATCCAGAGACGATAAAAGCTGAACGTAAGAGTATGCGCCAAGCTCTCAACGCTCAAAGGCTGTTAGACTACCAAAACGGCTATTATGAGAGAGCTGGCGGTGTTGTCGATCCTCTGCCCGAGGATGCTCCTTTCTTCATAAAAGATTATTACGACTACTACAAAACTAAACGCGGTTATCACAAGCGATCTTTAAATTCTAATCAGGGTTGGAACAAGACCTCTATTTTGTCACTCCTCAACACTCGCATCTTAACTTACGCTCCTGAGATTGAAAGTGCTGTCCTGATTATTCACGGTGAAAAAGCTCATTCTCGCTATTTCAGTGAAGGTGCTTTTGAAAAACTGCAAGGCGACAATAAAGAGTTAATGATCATACCTGGAGCGGTACACACCGATCTCTATGATAAGATAGAGATCATACCCTTTGATAAGATGGAGAAATTTTTTAGAGACAACTTAAAGTAAAATTATGTGGAGCGAATTTCTCCTATCCCCTAAAGTTACAGAGATCTTAGAATTCTGGCGCGACAGAGAGCTGACACCCTCGGAAGAGTTTAGTCTGCTCAAAAAGTTGCGCCAAAATTTTACTCTGCAAGAGGCTAGTCTTTTAATAAAACAGATCCAATTGCGCCACAGAGCTAAAGATAAATTTCCCCAAGCGGATAAGATGTTCTTTGCGGATAAGGCCTTAGAACAGTCGACATCTTGGCCCTTAGCCTGGCACAGGGCGCAAAAATTGCACGAGATAGCCCCTCCAGGCCCAATTTTAGATCTAGGTTGCGGATTGGGCGGAGACGCTCTGGCGATGGCTCAATTTCGTGAAGTTATCGCTATAGATTGTGATGAAGACCGCTTAGATCTGCTCCAGGCTAACATTAAAAGTTTGAATCCTCCCTATTCCATAAAATTAATTAAAGCCGATTACACCTCTATAAAACTTCCACCAGCGG
>JAFSXH010000025.1 GCA_017444165.1 bacterium
AGCCACAATGCTGACGCTATCTACAAGTGCGCCTGCAACGAATGGTATGAAGAGCCATACAAAATATCCCAAGAAGATTATCTCAATTGGTGTTTAGAGTTCTGTCGTCAGCATAGGGTGGATATATTCATTCCTCGCCGATTCATGACCATAATAGCTGATAATACCGATAAATTTCAGGAAATTGGCACTAAGTTACTAGCTGAAAACAGAGACAACCTCTGTAAAGTGCTCAACGACAAGCAACTTACCTACGAATACGTGAGTAAATTCTTGCCAGAGATTGTGCCCGATTACTCAGTGGTTCACTCCTGTGAAGAATTTGCAGAGGCTTATAACAGACTGAAGACTCCCCAGAACCGAATCTGTTACAAGCTCATCCGCGATGAAGGAGCGGCTAGCTTCCGCGTTATCGATGAAAGAGTAGAAACGGCTGAAGCTTTAACTGAAAAACCAGGATTTAAAGTTACTTTAGAGACAGCCAAAAAGGTACTCCAGCTCTATGATTTTAATGTGCCTATGCTGGTTATGCCCTACCTCTCTGGCAACGAGTTGAGTATCGACTGTCTAGCCACTCCCTCTGGAAATATTATTCTGCCGCGCCTCAAATCTACCAAGCGATACTCGCTGGTGAGTTTTAAACCAGAGATACTGCAGATCTGCCAACCACTTCTCGATAAAATAGCCCTCAAAATTCCAGTCAACATACAACTCAAGTATGAAGGCAGCCGTCCCTACCTTCTAGAGATCAATCCAAGAATGTCTGGCGGCCTCCAGTTAGCCTGCAAGGCCTCTGGTATAAACCTGCCCAGCATTGCCGTAAAGCAACTTATAGGCCAAGAAGAAAAATGGCAGTATCCCGAGTTTAAGGATTATAAAACGGCCAATATCGAAACTCCTATCTGCCTGCCCTAAAGCTGTATATTATAACATTTTTGGAAAGGTTCTCTCTAAAATGACCACTTACTGTGAAGCCGATCTAGTGTGCATAGCTAAACGCTACAACAATTCTAAACGAAATTACCTCATCGTAAATCCCCTACAAGCCAAACACATCCCCGTAAGTCCAGAAAGATCACTGGCTATGATGGAAACTTTAGGGAGGATTTTAGTTGAAGAGGCCCCCAGCACTAAACTTTTGATAGGTTTTGCCGAAACAGCTACAGCTTTAGGGGCAGCCGTCGCTAATTGTTTAGATCAAAACTGCATTTACATCCATACCACCCGCGAAAATAGAGAGAAAAATACCAGTTGGGCCTGTTTTTCAGAAGAGCACAGCCACGCTACAGCTCAAAAAATCTGCGTGGAAAAGTTTAATGAATGGCTGGAAGAGACCACACACGTGATCTTTTTAGATGATGAACTTACCACTGGCAAGACCCTGCTCAATATTATCAGTGAGCTCAAAAAAATGTTTCCCCAGCTTCAAGAAAAACGGATTACGGCCGCCTCTCTGATCAACCGCCTGTCCGCAGAAAATCTAGCCAAATTAGCCGAAAATGGTGTATCTTGTGCCAGCCTAGTTTATATAGATAGATCAGACTACGAGCAGAAGGCGGAACAATACGCAGTTTGTGCGCCTCAGCGGCCCATGCTTTCAAATACTGCTCCCCTCTGTAGTTTAACGATTTTGCCAGAAACCATGGAATTGGGTGCTGATCCTCGCTTGGGGGTAAAGATCGGAATATATCATGAAAAGTGTGTAACCTGTGCCCGTAAATTGGCGGTCAGTCTCAGAAAGCGTCTTGAACACTCCAATAAAGTACTAGTTTTAGGCACTGAAGAATGCATGTATCCAGCCCTCATCTTGGGAAGAGAATTAGAAAAATTGGGAGCAGCTCAAGTTAGATGTCACGCTACTACCAGAAGCCCAATAGGTATAAGCAACGAATCGAGTTACCCTATCACCCAGGGCTTCGAGCTGACCAGCCTTTATGAAGCCGAACGCACAACCTACATTTACAATCTAGAGCAGTATGATACAGCGATTATTGTTTCTGATGCTGAAGATCTACAGGATGCGGACTTGAAAGATCTGCAAGCGGCCCTCTCACTTAACGGATGCGGCCAAATTTTCTACGTCAAGGTAAGATAAATGTTTAGCACCTATAAAGATGATGATGTCGTTATTTTATTAAAGGATATAAGCGGACTGGTTAAACCTCTAGACACCCAGGAGCGTGAGCAAAGAATTCAGAGCGGAACCCACTATTCAGAGATGCTCCCATTAGAATACGAGCCGAGTGCCAAATATCTGGAAATATACGAGGCGGCTTTAAATAGCTACGCTGGAATTACCGCCCAAGCTGTGGCCGTAGCGGCCGAAAAGATCTGGCAACAAAAGGGACGCAAGGCAGTGCTGGTATCTCTGGCCCGAGCGGGTACACCTATCGGCATTCTTATAAAGCGATATCTCCGCAAGAAGTACCGAACTGAAATAACTCACTACACTATCTCCATAATAAGGGGCAAAGGTCTAGATGATAACGCCATGAAGTACATTCTAGCCCGACACGCTCCGAATGAGATTCAATTTGTAGATGGCTGGACTGGCAAGGGAGCCATTCAGCGTGAACTTAACCAGGCTGTAGAAAATTATGCGGGTATCAGTCCTGGCCTGGCGGTACTCTCCGATCCTGCTTATATCTCTGAAAAATGCGGCACTCACGAAGATTTCCTTATTCCTAGTTCCTGCCTAAATTCTACAATCTCTGGCCTCCTGAGCCGAACTTTCCTGCGGGATGATATTATAGGACAAGATGATTTTCACGGGGCGGTCTTTTACCGTGAACTTATGGATAAGGATTTGACTTACCAGTTTATCGATAGGATCGAAGCAAACTTTCCGACAGATATTTTGTGCAAAGTTGACAGCGATACAGAAAAAAAATCAAAGGTGAGAACTGGACTGGATGAGACACGAGAGATCAGCCAACACTTCGGAATTGCCGATATAAACCTGGTTAAACCCAGTATAGGTGAAACTACTCGAGTGCTGTTGAGACGAATACCTTGGAAAATTCTCGTGTATAGCTTAAATGATACAAAAAACTTGGGTCACATTTACCAACTAGCGACCGAAAAGGGCGTAGAAGTGGTGGAGTATCCTCTGCAAAACTACAGAGCTTGCGGACTCATCAAATCTTTAGCGGACAATTAGCGTGAAAAAGATAGTATTTGCCACCGATCTCGATAATACTCTTTTATATTCTTACAAACACTGTCGCCCTGGAGACATCTGTGTTGAATACATAAAGGGTAAAGAGCAAGGCTATATGCCTATGTCTGTCTACGAGTCACTGAGAGTTATTGCTGACCATGCAGAAATTATTCCCATAACTACTCGCTCCATCGATCAGTACAAGCGCATAAACTGGCCTGCCGGGGCCGAGCCTAAAATAGCGGCTGTCACTAACGGGAGCATTCTCTTGGGAAATTCAGCGTTAAACTGTCAATGGGAAGAAAACGTTGAAGCCTCTATGTCAGAACTGGAACGCATGCAGGCTATTTTAGCAATTAGTACCGATTACATACGCTGTCGGATGGTGGATAACAAATACCTTTTTGTCTACTGCGCCAAAGAGATCGATCCCATCCAACAGAGCAAAGCTATCCAAGAGCTCACCCCACTGAAAGTAACAGCTTCTGGCAAGAAGATCTATTTGTTCCCACCAGGTGTAGATAAAGGTACAGCCACTTCAAAAATCCGCCGCTTTTTAGAGCCCGATCTGCTCATTTCCGCAGGAGACAGTGATATTGATCTACCCATGCTGAACCAGGCCGACATAGCCCTAGTACCCAATGCAGACTTAGCCGCCAAACTGCACGGAGATAGCCTGCGCCAGGTACTCATCTGTCCGAAAGAGCAATCTTTCCTTGAATTTACAACTAAAAAAGCTATTATCTTAGCCACAGACGGTTTGTGAACTAGAATTACAGTTTACGAGGCTAGACCAGTTTTAGCCTCAAATTCAGAAACTGTCACATTAGCCCGATTGGCGGCATCAGCCAACGTAATAATTCCATCTTTCACAAGATCAGCTAAAGTCTCAAACATCCTTGCCATGCCCTCTTCTCTGCCACGCCTGAAACCATCCTCCATAGCCTCTTCTTGCCAAACCTCTTTAGCATCGTCCATATTAAACTCAAAATTCATCATACTGAAAAGCTCCTTCTTATTTTGAGATAACAGCAATTTACAACTTTTCTTAAAACGTCCAAGTTATTTCTTTTTCTACTTCATAAAATGTTTTGCCATTCCATAAAGGTGTATCAAGAAACGCTTGAACACATTCACCAGGATCCTTAGCTTTGTATTCCCAAATATAACTTTGAAAAGTGTAATCTTTGGGTATTTCTGTCTCTTCAAAATCTTGATCCAAAACAAGATAATAGAAAGGCTCGACATACCAACCTTGAATGAAGTATTTTTGTTTATAAAATGTGAAGTACATTTCAGAACCATAGTATAAATTATTGACAAATTCATTTACAACGTCAGGCATACCACCTATGTATAAATATTGTTTTAATAAATACTCATAGTCATTTTTGAAAGTTGATACTGTATCAAATGCTTTATTCTTTA
>JAFSXH010000302.1 GCA_017444165.1 bacterium
AAAATTATCCAAATTTATATCTGGAGTAGCCTCATCAGTAACCTCTCTAGAGTGACAACCCACTAATAAAACAGTACAAAAGAACAATAGAGATATATAACGGACGCACTTTAACATCTCTTTCCCCTTCTATGGTAAAGAACCCGAGTTATTCGCTTTATCACCAACAAAATCTATCCAAAAGCCGATCTTATCTTTATTTACCCAAACGTAGCGACTTAAAATGTTCTTTTTATCATCTTTATAATATTGCTCAACTAGATTCCCCCTCCCACCCACATTTTCGACTATTTTTTCATAACTATCACCTAACTCCACCTGAGAAATATCGACCTCATCGACTACATAATTGAACAAACCATTCTGAATTTTAGAGATAACCTCATCTTTGTCATTAAAACAGACAGTGATAACGGCCAAAGAACCATCCTTCTTCTCTCTAGTCCAGAAAAAACCATTTTGGTCTATCAGATCTAGCCTCCTGCCCTCTCCACCAAAAATTCCCTTTACCTCTAAATGTGAATCATTTAGATTTATTCGCATAAAATTAGCATAAGTGACCTGAGAACTCGTCTTAGGATCAGGAGCAAAATGCCTTTCAGCTACAATGGAACTGCATTTTACCACTACAAACAGCCCTAGAACACTTAACGCACCTATATAGCTAAATATTTTTAAAGCAAGAAGAGTACAACTTTCTTCCCCAGCGGCACCCGTTACCAACCTTCTGCCAAACTTCTTCCAGATGGAAACGAGCAAGTTCCACAAATCCTTTAGCGACACTCATTACCAACCTTCCGCCCAACTGTCGCGGGAAAAATCTAGATCAACGTACTTTGTCAAATGCTCGTGACGACTGATATTCAAAAAGACCTCATTTTCATAATCATAGATCGACACGTAATCTCTAACTTTATCTCTCTGCCAGAGCAAGAAAGGAGCTACACTAGCAGTAAATTCAGCCCCCTTGCAACGGATGCAAATGTCGTGAACTAAGCGGAAAAAGTTTTGAAAAGAGACGTGGGCTGTGCGCTCTTTTAAAAAACTGCGATAATTGACAAAGGAAGAATCAAAGCGCAATAACTCAGAATGATCATGTAAATAAATATCCAAAAGATACGTACTCTTGTAAGATACTATCTTTCCTTCATCCTTGCCGGAAGAGGCACCACCCTTTTTCATTCCTTCTACCACACGCTGCATCAGATAATTGGAGGAATTCTGTTCGACACGTTCCTTTATTAATCCCAAAGCCACATAACGAACCTCTGGCCACTTGATGCGCCCTGATTCGCGGGCAGACTCATAACTCAAGCCCTCTTCATATATAGAGCCAGCTCGCACTCTTATAGGTAAAGGAGAAGTCCTCTTATGAAAGAGCGTGCCTTGAGGAACGCTGTCATGATATAATTCATCCATGATAACATCAGTATAAGTGGAATTGGGAGTATCATCTTCAAAATACATACTTTAGAACATCTCCTCTTGAAATTACTAATATTGATTCTTAATCTCAGCCATCTCTTGTACAGCGTGGCGTATCTGCAATTTGAGGTCGTTAGCATTATCCGAATTGCGCAAGGCATCTTCTGGTGTAATCTTGCCTTTTTTGAAAAGTTGCAAAAGATGGTAATCAAAACTCTGCATGCCATCGGGATGGAAAGAATCTAACTCTTGCTTGATCGTCACCAGAGAGTTATCACGTATAAGTTCCTGTATACGCGCATTGTGAATCATAATCTCCAAAGCAGGAACACGTCCACCACCAATGGCGGGGATTAAACGTTGAGCAATGACGGCCTTCACATTCAAAGAGAGCTGATGCAACATTGGCGAATGCATATCATCGGGGAAGAATTGTAAGACACGCTCTATAGTCTGTACAGCGTTGTTGGCGTGCAAAGTCGACAAGACTAAGTGACCAGTTTCAGCAAAGTAGATAGCTGCCTCCACAGAAGCCACGTCGCGCATCTCTCCTACCAGAAGGACATCGGGAGCTTGACGCAAGGCACTTTCCAAACCATCTCGGTAACACATGGTATCTGTACCGACCTCTCTCTGCGAGATCAGACAACCAGGTTCATCATCGTGAACATATTCGATAGGATCTTCAATCGTAACAATATGGCCCGTAGAATTCTTCTTGCGGTATTTAATCATTGAAGCCAATGTTGTTGATTTACCAGAACCAGTCGGGCCTGTCACCAAAATTAGGCCGCGCCTCTCCATGACTAATTTATTGAGTACAGGCGGCAAACCTAAAGTTTCAATATCCAAAACATCCTCTTCAATGCGGCGCAACACCATAGCCACACTGTCGCGCTGTCGATAAGCATTGACACGGAAACGGCCTATATGTTTTAAGACATAGACAAAGTTAGCCTCGGGATGGCCACCTTCAAACTTCACCCTCTCGTGATCAGGCATGATAGCTAGAGCCAAATACTCAGTCATCTGCGGCGTAAGTGCTTCACATTGGACAGGGTACATAGTACCAACAATACGCAAATAAGGTGGCAAATTGGCTTTTATGTAAATATCTGAAGCCTTCTGCTGATAAGACAGAGCTAAAATCTTATCTAAAAGAGCACGCAAATTTTCAAATTCCATGATCTGCTCCTAAAATAACTTGATAGATAGATGCTCTTCTTGGCCATTTAAAAGTCGAGAGAGATTATCCTTATGTCGCCAAAATATCAAAACCGCGCAAATAAAAGCAAAAATAACTTCAAAGATACTCCCGCCACAGAAATAGAGCATGATAGGAAAAATAGCCGAAACTGAAAGTGAAGCCATCGAGGCCAAGCGCGTAATTAAAAGGATCCCCAACCACAGTAAGACAGTGTAAAAGACTGTCTGCGGAGCTATCAATAGAAATACCCCCAGTGTAGTGGCGACTCCCTTTCCGCCTCTAAACTTCAAAAAGACCGACCAATTGTGACCGCAAATAACCGCTAATCCAAAGATAAATTTAACCAACGGAGATAACAAATTGGGCAAAAAGACAAAATAAGAGAGCACAATAGCCAGCATTCCTTTTAACACATCTAAGCCTAGTACAATCAAAGCCGCCTTGAACCCCAAAACTCGGTAGATATTAGTAGCCCCAATACTCCTGCTGCCAGAATTGAGAATATCATTCTTTCCATAATATTTGGCGACCGCCACACCAGAAGGAAATGCTCCTAACAGGTAACACACGATTATTAAGATCAAAAAACTTATCATATGTTTATTCTTTGCAGTAAGTAGCTTAGAACCTTTATTGAAAAATATAAATTGTATTGTAAAGCTGTAGTTAATGATTGCCAAAAGATGGAAGAATAACTAATATAAGTGCATGTCTTTTTTAATTGCTAACGTACCTTTATCAGATCTCACAACTTTCGAAATTGGCGGCCCTGCCCTCTGGTTGGCTATTCCTAAAAATTTATCAGAATTGAAAGAGTCCATCCAATTTGCTCGCCAGCACAACCTGCCTTTTTATCCTATTGGCTCAGGCAGTAATATTTTAGCTAGTGATGAGGGCTTTAACGGCGTAGTCATTCAACCATTAATGCAAGATTACACATTGACTGATACTCCTTCGGGGGAAGTTTTAGTAAGAGCTCAGGCTGGTTTAATTTGGGATGAGTTAGTTGAAAAAACGGTAGATATGAATCTGGCTGGCTTAGAATGTTTGAGTGCCATTCCTGGCAGAGTGGGGGCCAGTCCCGTACAAAATATAGGAGCTTACGGTCAGGAAGTCGGCTCTCTCATCGAAAGTGTAGAAGTTTTAGATTGTGACAGTTTAGAGATATCAAATATTCCCTCAAGTGAATGTCATTTCCGCTATCGCTCCAGTCGTTTCAAAAGTGAGTGGCGCGGTAAATATATAATTACCTCGGTAACTTTTAAATTG
>JAFSXH010000303.1 GCA_017444165.1 bacterium
ATCTTCCTTTATATGTAAATTTACCAATCAGAAGATAGCTAAAGTCAGTTCCACTCCAGGTAAGACTAGACTCATTAACTATTTTTTAATTAATGAAAATTGGTATTTAGTCGATCTGCCTGGTTACGGTTTTGCTAAAGTTTCTAAAGCAGAAAAAGAGCGTTGGGGACGCTCTTTGGAAGAGTTTTTAGCTAAAAGAAGCGGCATCCGTTTAGCCATATTGTTAGTTGATTGTCGCCATGAAGTTAAAGATTCCGATCTGCAGATGTATGATTGGCTCTGCAATGCTCAACTTCCAGTCCTAATTATCCTCACTAAGACGGATAAAATAAGTAAGCAACAACTGATCAAGGCTAAGGCAAGAGCAGCCCAAACATTTAAATTGCCCATAGAACAGATACTGTCATTATCTATTCTTACGGGCAATGGTTTGGAAGAAATAAATAAATATTTAGAAAAAGTATTAGCCACAAAGCTCTAAAAGTTGCTTGTGCTTCTCCTCTATTTGTTGCAGGAGATCGCTAAAGGTTATCTCTTTTTTGTCGCGCAAGAGCTCTGTCAACTGAGAAACGGGTTCAACTAGAGGGGTGAGAGCTAAATTACTCAATATTCCCTTCAGACCGTGCGCCGCTTCAAAAGCATCATTCCAATCTCTATTATTTAAAGCATTACTCAATCGAGCAAAACCTTTATCGCCAGCCGCCATCTTCACTAAGCGGAAATAAAAATTTTGATTGTTCATACAACGCCCCAAGCCCTCTTGAGTGTTTGCTCCAAAATTTTGTAAAGTCTCTATCGTTAACATTTAATTTTCCTCACTTCTAATAAATTTTGCAAAATCTTCAGGAGACACTGGACGCGAGAAATAATAGCCCTGGATAATATCACAGCCAACATCTTTTAAAATATCAACTTGATCGATACTCTCCACTCCTTCAGCCACTACGGGTACACTCAAAAATGAAGCTATACCCATAATCAATTCTAAAAGATGGATCTTCTTATCATGGCCCACAAGATTGCGCACGAACGCCATATCCAACTTGAGAGCGTCAATAGGTAATTCTGAGAGCATATTGAGAGAAGAGTAACCAGAACCGAAGTCATCCATCTCAATGCGGAATCCCAATTTGCGCAAGTTTTCAACTATGCCAATAATCTGTTTAGAATCTTCTGTGTAAGCCGATTCAGTAACCTCCAAAATATAATCATGGGGCGAAAGATCGTTATCCTTCATCAAATTCACAAAACGACTCACTAACTCAGGATCGTACATGTCAACCCTAGAGACGTTTACTGAGACTGGTATAACGATCCCGAATTCATCGCGCCAACGCCTAATTTGCTCGGCAACCTCTCTCCAGACGTAGCGATCTAACTTCTGGATCAAGCCGTTTTCCTCAAACAAAGGTATAAACACACCAGGAGAGATCATTCCCAATTCAGGATGTTTCCAGCGAATCAGAGCTTCGGCACTGCAGAGTTTAGGCTCATCCCCTTTTATATTATACTTGGGCTGGTAATAAACTATAAACTGTTTCTCTTCTAAAGCTACATTGACATCAGAGATCAATCTTTGCTCTAAGAGCTCTTTCTCATGTAAAGGCTCGCTGTAATAGTCGATAAATTTAGTAAAATTATTGCGCAAGGCCGAAGCTACAGATTTAGCTTTATCAAAACGTTGTTCTATCTCTATGGTTCGATCAACATTTTGGTAAACTCCAAAGCGCACATTTATATTGCTCGCATAAGTCTTGGCAATATTTTGAGAAACATACTTCTGCAAATCATCATAATTATCGCAGTGTCGATTGTAAATAAAGAATGTATCCGATTCGGCACGACCGACGATACCATCATTCTTTATCGCCCACTCTTGTAAAAGTTCAGCAAGCCTCTTCAGTAAATTATCACCAAATTCGCGTCCATAAATCTCATTTACTAAGTGGAAATTATTTATATTACAGACTAGAGCATCCATCTCTTGATCACTGTGGTATACATCCATCTGACCAACATAGTTAATAAAAAACTCGCGATTGAAAAGATTAGTTAATTTATCATGTTCAGTATTTTTAATTATGTAAGTATCTTCATTGAGCTCAATAATACGACGAATACGCGCTAAAATTACCTCTGGAAGTTCATAAGGCTTGGTAATAAAATCGCTCGCTCCCATATTGAGAGTTTCAACTTCAGCTTTCTTTTCCGAAGTTAAAACTATAACGGGTATACGCTTCAACTCGTCATCATCTTCAATAATCTTCAAAAGCTCAAATCCATTCATTCTGGGCATAAGAAGATCGAGCAAGATCAGAGAGAGACGCTCGTTAGCCTTGATCTTCTCCAGTGCCTCTACACCATCTTCGGCGTAGATAACTTCATAATCATCTTGTAAAATAAACCCCAAAAGTTCCCTATTAACAGGCTCATCATCGACGACTAAGACTAACCGCTTAACGTCACTGCTGACCGCCCTACCATCACGTCGCATTAATTATCACCACTCATACATAAAAACTACTGCGGCATTGTTATGTAATAAAGAATTAAGTCCTTCAAACAAAAAATCCCGAGGCAAAAGCAAAAAATCTCAACCTCAGGAAACAACACTTCAAAACAAAACTATAGTTTAATTTACCCCTTTAGGGTTAGGACCATATTTATTTTCACCAGGTTGACTATCTAAAACAGACCAATACAAAATAATGAGGTAACCAATGAAAGGAATCAAAGCATATAAGAAATTCCAACCAGATCTACCGATATCATGTATGCGCCTAAAAGAGACGGCAATACTTGGAATCAATACAACTAATGAAAAGATTGCGCCAATAATTCCTAAGGAAGCACCATTAGGAAGTGAATAAGATGTTCCTAACATTCTGTCTAAAACACCAAGAACCATACTAGCTAAAAAATTAAATAGACAAAAATACCAATACTCGCTTCTGCGTGCACGACCACCAAAATTAAAAGCATTAGCAAAGACACTCTTAACAGCTTCAGCAAATGACATACCTTATAGACACTCCTCAGTTATAAAGGATGTGTAATTCTAAATGAACTTAAAAAAAATTGCAAGTTCGAATCAACACTGTCAACAAAAAAGAGGCTCACCTTTCGATGAGCCTCAAAACTTTATCTGGCGGTTTCCTACTCTCCCACTCCGTCACCAGAGCAGTACCATCGGCGTTACTGAGCTTAACTTCTGTGTTCGGGATGGATACAGGTGGATCCTCAGTGCTAACACCACCAGAAT
>JAFSXH010000304.1 GCA_017444165.1 bacterium
AGGTGAAAAGTACGATAGCCACGACTTGGATTATCTCACCCTTCTGGCTAATGAAGCGGGTGTTACTCTGAGTAACATGAGCCTCTATAGTAAATTAGAGAGATCTTATTACGAGACGATCTTAGCTTTGGCCCAATCGATCGAAGCTAAAGATCCATACACTCGCGGTCATGCTTCTCGCGTAGAACAATATTCAATATTCTTGTGTAAATGCTTAAACGCTGATGCTAAATTGACAGAATTAGTAGCTAAAGCGGCCATATTGCATGATGTAGGTAAGATTGCTATTCCCGATGCTATCTTATGTAATCCCAATCCTTTAAGCAATGAAGAGTTTGAAGTGATGAAGACGCACACTGTTCACGCTCGCAAGATCCTCAGTGATATAACTTCGTTGCCTGCTGAGGTAACTAATATTGCCGTTCACCACCACGAGCGTTATGATGGCAAAGGTTATCCCGATCACCTCAAAGGAGGTCAGATTCCTCTAGGGGCTCAGATCATCAGTGTGGCTGATACCTATGATGCCATGACTACAGATCGCCCTTATCGCAAAGGTTTATCGGTAGAGGAGGCGGTGAGAAGATTAAAAGAGGCTTCTGGTACTCAGCTCTCCCCATACGTAGTTCAAAAATTTATAGATAATATTGACGGAATAAGGGATGTAAATTCTCTTCCTCACTACTTCGAAGAGGATTAGGAAGATGGATAAAGTTTTTGAGGTTCCCATTTTGCCAGTTTCAACTTTTGTGTGTCAGCCTGGTACTTCTATAGATTTTCGACTGCCCAATCGAGGTTACTACCAACAACTTTTAGAACATATAGATGGAGAAAAGCAGACGCGCCTGGCTATAGCCTATTTACGAGATGAGGATGAAAATGAGTACGCTCCCGTAAGTGAGATAGTTACTCTGATCAATATAGATACTTGCAGAGCTATAAAAAAACGCGGAAATATCTTAGCTTGGCAACTACATTCTGAAAATGGCCAGAGAGCGCATATAGAGGAAGAGAAGAAGATACAAGAGCTTCGCTACGCTAAAGTCTCCTTAAAGCGGGAAGAATTTTGGCACAAAGATATGGAATCGAGTACTTATTTTATCTTGATACCACTGTGGACGGAGCTGAAGAGTCTAGGTGTAAATTACGACTCCAGAGACAGTGCTTTGCCTTCTTTAGGAAATCGCTACTTCTATGGATATACCTTTGCACCAGAAAGATTCTTAACGTCCCTCTACACCTCTCTGCCTCTCACCTACCAACAAAAGCTGAAATATTTAGAAGCCAACGATCTGCAAGCCAAATCAATGGTAATGCTAAGTGTCATATCAGCTTTGAAGAAGGAGAATTTCCGTCAAAAATTTACTCCTCTAACCCTCTCTCAGCTAGTGAAAGTCAGTCCCTACGCCTTAGCGAGAAATAATTGATGATCAATATTTGACGGTTAAATTACCTTGCGATTTTACCCAAGCCACTAACTTGTTTAACCCTTCTTGTCCACTCACTTCAGGTACGTAGTGGAGATCGCGGCGAGCATTATCAATATTAAAGTAGTGGGAAGTGGCCAGTTGTTCAGCGGTAAAGCGCGTCATCTTCGGCTCTTCTTTTTTCTTGAGCAACTTATAGACGAACTCCAGGACGGCCCCTAAGCACCATGTCAAAAGGAAAGGAATTCTAAATTTGATGGGAGGAGCTTCTATCTTGTTCAACAGCTCGTTAATCCAGTCCCACAAGACAACAGGCTCACCATCACTAATAAAGTAAGCCTTGCCTGCACACTCATCAATGTTTTCAAAGGCGTTGATATGAGCCAATGCGGCATTATCTACGTAGGTTATATCAACTTTGTTTGTCCCATCCCCAACCTGGAAGAGCTGACCTTTCAAGGCCCTCTCCACCACGCGCGGGATCAAATGGGTATCTCCAGGGCCGTAGATAAGATGGGGACGGATAGCAACTGTAGCTAAATTGGCGCAATTAGCCGCCAAAACTTCCTTTTCCGCTTGAGCCTTAGTCTGCGCGTAGGCACAGTCGAACTCATCAGGGTAAGGGACATTCTCCTGAATATTCTCGATCTTGGCTTTAGGATGATAGATCACACTAGGCGTGCTCGTGTAGACCAGCACTTTAACCTTGTTCTCTAAACAGGCTTGCAAAATATGGCGCGTGCCTTGAACATTGATGCGCTCGTATTCAGCAAAATCTCCCCAAATGCCCGCTTTAGAGGCGGTGTGATAGACGACATCCACTCCAGATGTGGCTGCTAAAACATCTTCCTTTTTGGTAATGTCACCGCGCAGACATTCCACACCCAGAGCTTCTAAGTGCGAATAATTGCCCCTAGCCAATATCCTGACTTGATCGCCACGAGCTACCAATTTAGTAACTAAAGCCTGGCCTAAGAAACCGCCGCCACCAACAACTAAAGCCTTACTCATTTCTTGTACTTAAAGCTCCACTCTTCCTCAGCCCATTGGGCCAACTCTTCACGATCAATCTTGACATTATGACGAGGATCGACAGGGAAGGATTCCTTAAAGAATACGTGCTTGATCTGAGCATAAGGTGTTCCCTCATCGTAACGACCCAAGATCTGTTTACTGAAGAGTTCTTCCTGCTTCTCATCCTCTGGGAAACAACCATCTTTAGGTTCCACAATAATGATCGGCCGCTTGTGATCTTTAGGGCCAATGCCTACCAAAGCACTCCTGAAGACACGCGGATGGTTGTTAGCCATACCCTCAACCTGAACGGGGAAGAGAGTGCCCTCGGCAGTTACTACTCTATGGGCCTTGCGTCCGCAGAACCACAGGTTGTGATCACTGTCGAAGTAACCCGTATCGCCCATCCTGTGCCATTTACCGCCTTGACCATCATCCATTTTAGCCAACTGGTTGGCTTCATCTTCGTGATAATATTCTTGAGTCACAACAGGGCCATGAACGGCAATCTCGCCAACTTCACCGTCGGGTAAGACGAGATCTTCAGAAAACTTCTCGATAGGCTCATCGGTGATCTTGATAATGCGCACATCCATACCCTTGATCGGCTTGCCTACACAAGTACCCGCTCCCTCAATAGTGCGATCCTTCATCTTATCGACAACTTCAGAACCAGGGATCAAAGCCACTGGCAGACTCTCGGTAGCTCCATAAGGAGTGTAGATCTCTGCCTCTTCTGGCAAGATGGCAAACATATCATCCAATAGAGCAAAGGGAATAGGAGCTCCGAAGGTAATAACTCTCTGGAGACTCTCTAACTCTATATCCTCATCATTGCAATAATCGGCCACACGCCGCCAGATAATCGGCGAACCTTGACAGGTAGTAACTTCAAATTCTTCTATAGCTTCAACTAAGAGGGCTGGATCACATTGAGCAGGCTTGCTGGGATCTAGTCTAGGTATAACTGAAGTCATACCCAAAGCCACATCGTAGAGGCCAAAGAGCGGATAACCAGGCATGTCTAATTCGCCAACTTTGAAATTGAAGAGCTCTTTCAGGTACTTAACTTGAGCTTGGAACATACCGTGTTTGTAGACGACACCTTTAGCTTTGCCCGTACTGCCAGAAGTGAAGAGTATGGCCGCTGTATCGTCATCCTCTTTGGGGGCTACTGGAAATGGCTCGGTGTACTTTACTGCTTCTTTCGCTAAGACTGTGCAACCGGGGAACCACTGGGTCGAGGTAAAGTTGAGACGCACGCTTTTAAAAGAGCTACGATAGAACCAACGGGCCAAATGAGCTTCGCGCACACCGATAAAGACATCGGGTTTGACGTGTTCAATACAGCCCAACATCTTCTCTTTGCCCATACCAGGATCGAGCATAACGGGCAAGACACCCATTTTGAACAGCGCAAAGACGCAAGCTATAAGATCGGGACCAGTGCGCAGAAAGACCAAAGCCTTATCACCAGGCTTAACTCCCGCTTTTTCCATCACGTGAGCGTAACTATCTGCCGTCTCATCTAACTTTTTATAGGTCCAAGAGGCGTATTCTTTTTTGAGAGGGAACATTATCGCCGCCTGCTCAGGAATGCGCTTGGCCATTTCAGGGAGATGAATGGCTATATTTTTATTGCTCTCTTGATTATTGTTGCCAATATTGTTTTTAACTTTTTTCTTGCTCATAATAATCTCACCCTACCTCTCGATCAAAGCTAACTCCACACTACCAACTCCACACTACCAACATAACAACAATCTCACTTTATCTTTCGATCAAAGAGTGCAGAGACTCTATAACTCGCTCCGAGGCATCTTCCATAACGTAGTGGCCGACATCTTCCATGCGATTAAATTCTGCTTCAGGATATATACTCTGCCAACGACGGTAAAAGCGATCATTGAAGACGTGATCTAAAGCTCCCCACATAAATATTTTGGGAATATCATTTAACAGGGGTAATTTTTCTTCTATCTCAGTTAAAGTTTTGTAAGACTTGTGATGCGGCTCCATAGGAATATCTTGCACAAATCTCAATATGCCAACTCTATTGCTCCAAGAATTGTAAGGAGCTAAGTAACCTGAGGCAATATTGGGAGAGATCTTGCGCTTTGTATTTATGCAGAGAGAACCCAAAACGAAGAGATTTAAACCGCGCAACAGAATATCACCAATGATCGGCAACCTTGCCAGACGGATAGTGGCGGGCATAAAAGGCGAACGATAAGCGGCCGTATTCATAAAGAGTATATGCTTAATCATTTCGGGATGGCGCACAGCGTAACCCATACCGATAGCTCCTCCCCAGTCATGTACCACTAAAGTAAAAGGAGTGACATTGAGTTTATGGAGCAAAAATTCTAAATTATCTATATGATCTTTTAAAGAGTACGGATAATGCTCGATCTTTTCCGATAAGCCCATACCCAAATGATCGGGTACAATGACGCGATGTTCAGAGCGAAAAGATTTAATTATGTCGCGGTAATAAAAAGACCAAGTGGGGTTGCCGTGCAAACAGACTATAGGTTCTCTAGTTTTTCCACTTTGGGGCTTTTCATCGATGAA
>JAFSXH010000305.1 GCA_017444165.1 bacterium
GTAGATATGGAGGCTAGTTCTATAGCTGGAGTGGCTAGTGAAAATAATCTGCCCTGGTTCGCTGTTAAAGTTATAAGCGATGTCTGCGATCAAGATATGCCTTTAAATTTTAGTGAATTGGTAAATGGAGAGAGTGGTCAGGTCGACAAAGTTAAGGTTATTACTCAAGTACTGCTTAATCCTCAGAGTATACCTGGCCTCTGCCGTTTGGCTAAGGATACACCCAAAGTTTCTCTCAATTTGAGTAAATTTTTAGCTTTTTACTTGAATAAAGTCGTTGCGATCTCTCCGATGGTGCAAAATTAGATCATGTTTTATCTGTCGATAATCTTTGCTCTCTTTACATTAGCTTCTCTTTTCTATTTAATCTTAAGTCTGTATTTGACATTTAGATTTGCTCAAGAACGCACTCAGACTGACAAGATTGAAAGTGAGACTTATCTCAGTTTTTCCCAGATAAAACCAGTTCACAATCTGCACGATAAAAACATTCAAGATTGTATAAATACTTTTTCTCAACAAGATTATAAGGGAAGGCAAGAGTTAATTGTTGCCGTTGATGGCAAAGATAGTTTGCCCAACGATTGGTCGGAGGTGGCTCAGCAGTTTGGCGTAGAGCCTCGTCTTTCGTCTTGTGCGGTGGAGGGAGAAAATCGCAAGATTGCTGTCTGTATACCCGCCGCAGAGTTGGCTAAAGGGGATGTTTTGCTGATCTCTGACAGTGATATGTGTGCCTCTAAACAATTTTTGCAGAGATTGAATGTTGCTCTGAGTGAGGAAGAGGTCGGTTTAGCAACCTGTCTTTATACCGTCAAAAATATGCACACTTGTGGGGCGGTCTTTGAGGGATTATTTATTAACGATTTTTGTGCTTCGGTCTTAGTGGCCCGTCTAGTTGAGGGAATACATTTTGCCTTGGGAGCAGTCATGGCTGTTAAGCGAGAAGTTTTGGAAGAGATCGGCGGCTTAAAAGCGATCAAGGATTATTTGGCCGATGATTACCAGTTGGGTTTTCGAACCTCTCAAATTGGGCGCAAGGTGGTTTTAGCTACTGAGGTTGTTGAAGATACGGTCGATAAATTGACCTTTAGCCAATTTTTTAGCCATCAATTGCGCTGGATGCGCACTTCGCGCTTGTCTCGTCCAGGTGGTTTCTTCTCCTTTTTTATCACTCAAGGAACCTTTTGGAGCCTGGGAGCCTGTCTTTTGAGCGGATTATCTCTGTGGTCGCTCTATCTGTTGAATATTTGGTTGATACTGCGCATCTTTACTGCAGGTTATATTTGGAGTACTTTAGCAGAAAAACAAAGTTTAATGAAATACGCTTTTTTAGCTCCCTTGAAAGATCTTCTCTATATCGTTTTGTGGGCTATGGCTCTCTTTGGAGACAAGGTCGAATGGGGAGGAGTTTATTACAAGTTCAAATCTGATGGGACTATGATTAGATGTTGAAGAAGACTTTGATCATAACTTTACTCTTTTTTTGCTGTTCTCTAGTGTCAGAAGCCAATTTGCCGACTAAAAATCCTCCTAAGGATGGCAACGAGGGGACATATCCCA
>JAFSXH010000306.1 GCA_017444165.1 bacterium
ATCGTACAGGAACCAAGTGGGTAAAAATTAGTATCCACTGAGTAATTCTTCTGTGACAACCCTACAAAGTGGCGCATGACATCTAATTCAGACATCTCTGGCAACGCAGGAGGAGTTTCCCGCAACATTCCTTCGGGAATTAACGATTTGAGATCTACTTCGGGACAATCGCTCTGAGGAGGATAAGCACCTAAGCGACCAGGGTGCGACTTTTCAAATACGGTTCGACTATCCATTAATCACTCAAGCCCTCCAAAAAATTTTTCACATTGACTAATAAATTATCTATCTCTCTGGCACGGCACATCTCCGTACAGCACAAGAGCATACAATCAGCCAACTCAGGGTAGTCCTTCTCAAGGAGATAACCTCCCTGAATCCCCTGCTCAGCTAAATAACTCTGCAACTCTTTTGCTTTGCCTGCAGGCAGCTTAATGACAAATTCGTTAAACACTGGTGAAGTGTAAACTATCTCAACCTTTTTGAGTTCCCGCAAGCCACGGAGCAAATACTGGGTATTCTGCAGAGAGCTCTTCGCCACAGAATAGAGTCCCTGAGGCCCTAAAAGTGACAGATAAATAGTCGTAGCTAAAGCACAGAGAGCCTGGTTAGAACAGATATTGGAAGAGGCCTTTTCACGGCGGATATGCTGTTCGCGGGCCTGCAAAGTCAAACAGTAGCCCCTCTTGCCATCTTTGTCATCCGTCATACCTACCAAACGACCAGGAATGCGGCGCAGATACTTGTTCGTACAGGCTAAAAAGCCCACATAGGGGCCTCCGTAAGCCAAATTATTGCCCAATCCTTGCGCATCTCCGCAACAAATATCAGCTCCATAGCGGCCAGGAGCTTGTAAAAGAGCCAAACTCACGGGATCGCCAACGGTTACAATAGCGGCCGCACCACCAGCGTGAGCCTTGGAACAGAGCTCAGCTCCATCTTCAATAACTCCCAAGAAATTGGGATTTTGGATCAAGACTCCACCGACATCTTTGGTTACTTCCTGAAGATCGGTCTGGCCTTTGTCATTTAAAGGTATCTCTTCAATGACGATAGGACTGCCCGCCAAATAGGTTTTTAAGATCTGGCGTATTTGAGGGTTGACTCCACGGGAGACTAAAACCTTATTTTTGCGCGTCTGAGCACAGGCCATGAGCACACCATCTACCGCCGCCGTGCCACCGTCATAAACGGAAGCATTTGCCACATCTAATCCAGTTAAACGGCAGATCATCGTCTGAAACTCAAAGATAGTCTGCAATGTTCCCTGACTCGCCTCGGCCTGATAGGGCGTGTAAGCGGTCAAATACTCAGAGCGTGAAATTATAGACTCTACAACACTAGGTATAAAATGGCGATAGGCTCCAGCCCCTAAAAAGCTCCCACCAGTAAAATTGGTACAATCAGCGGCCAACTTTTGGAAATACTCAACAAGAGCCGTCTCGTCTAAGGCTTGAGGAAGTTCTAAAGACCTGTGCAAGCGCAACTCTGTAGGAATCTCTGCAAAGAGTTCATCCCAAGAGTCGATACCTACAGTGGCCATCATCTTTTTAATATCTTCCTGAGTGTGAGGCAAATACTCCATTAGGCCTCCTCAGTTATCGCTTTATAACTCTCTGCATCTAAAAGTTCTTTATACTCTTGAGGATCGCTCATCTTGACGCGCAAGATCCAACCCTCTTCATAGGGAGATTCATTGATCAGCTCTGGAGTAAACTCATCTCCATCCTCGTGCAATTTTGAGTTAGTCTCAATGACCTCACCACTAACAGGTGAAAATATATCAGATACCGTCTTGACCGACTCCACTACTCCCAAGGCCTCGCCCTTAGCAAGTACGCGTCCCACTTCAGGAACCTCAACAAAGACAATGTCACCCAACTGATCTTGAGCAAAATCGGTAATGCCAATTTCAGCCACGTCGCCTTCAAGCAATCTGACCCACTCGTGATCTTTTGTATATTTAAGTCCCTCAATAACCATCTTCTTTACACCCTTTCATTATTTAACGATACTGCCTTTAATAAAAGGAGGACGCTCAACCACGGCCCCTTCTTGGCGTGAACGAACATTAATCTGTAAATGAGTCCCTGGAGCTTTGTACTTGGCTTTAACTAAAGCCAGACAGACACCCTTATTCAACGAAGGTGAAAACGTTCCACTAGTAACCTTACCGATAACTTCTCCATCAGCAGAGACTGTATAACCACTGCGCGGAATAGTCCTGCCCTCCATAACCAAACCGACAATGGCCGTTTCAATACCCGCTTCTTTTTGGGCTTTGAGTACCTCTTTACCGATAAAATCACGTTCAGTAAAGCGCACTACCCAACCTAAAGATGTATTAATGGGAGTCGTCTCTTCAGTTATTTCGTGACCATAGAGAGAGTAACCAGCCTCTAAGCGCAGAGTGTCTCTAGCTCCCAAACCGATAGGCAGACAGTCTGCTTCAGAACGCAAAGCCTGCCAAACCTTTCCTGCCTCATCCCAGGCTACATAAATTTCAAAACCATCCTCACCAGTATAACCAGTGCGAGAAATAACCGCCTTGAGATCCTTAAAATTAGCCTCAGCTAAATGATAATAGCGCAAATTTTGCAGATTTAAATCGGTAAATGGCTGTAAGAGCTCTTGAGCCTTGGGTCCTTGAATGGCGATTAAAGCCGTCTGTAAAGAGACATCCTCTAAAGTGACATCCTCAGGCTTATGCTCCCTTACCCAAGCAAAATCTTTATCTCGGTTAGCGGCGTTAACGACTAACCAATAACGATCCTCAGAGAAGCGATAGACTATGAGATCATCGATAATAGCCCCACTCTCACGACACATACAGGTATAAAGACATTGACCATCCTCTATGCGGTAAAGGTCGTTAGTAACTAAATTGTCGATAAATTTTTGAGAGCCAGAACCAGTTATTAAAAACTCTCCCATATGAGAGAGATCAAAAATTCCAGCCCGTGAGCGTACAGTCAAATGTTCATTCTTGATACCGCTGTATTCAACGGGCATCTCCCAACCAGCGAAATCGACGATCTTGCCACCTTCAGCACAGTGCAGATCATAAAGAGGGGTGCGCAAAAGTTCGTTACTCAAATCGGCTCCTCAACTCGAACGTCAATATTTGCAAAAACGCAGGCGCAAACGAGTCGGCGTTTTTTCGCTTAAGTAGTAAAAAAGGCCTGCACGTTGTGACGATCTAGTTTTATTTGTTCCACTAGTTCTTGGGAATTTTTAAAAGTCAATTGGCCGCGAACCATCTGCCACAGTTCGGCTTTTAAATGGCAACCATAAAGTTCATTGATCCCTATGGGACGGGGCGGATTTAACAGGAAGACCTCTAAAAGATCGTTGCCATTATCGAAAGTAGGGCGATTACCCCAGTAAGCCATCCCAGTTATGGGCCTGTTTTCTAAATCCTCGATACCTGTCACAAAAGAGCGAGCAGCAAAGACGCCGCGCGGAGGACGCACTAAAGAGGCGGGAATTTCAATATTGGCTGTGGGTATACCCAATGTTCTACCTACTTTGCGCCCGTGGATCACTGTACCGCTCCAAGTTAAGGGCCGTTGCCAAATTTTAGCGGCCTGCGAAAGTTGACCTGACGTTATCAATTGGCGCAAATGAGAAGAAGATATGTCGCCTAATTCTGCAGAGTACACGTGGGGCAAAACAACCGCCTCAACATTAAACTTGCGGGCCAGCTCGCGCAAAAGTTCAACATCTCCTCTAGCTTTGGCTCCAAAATGATAGTTGTCACCCACTACTAGATATTTCGCCTTAAATCGTTTTACGAGGACATTCTCAAAAAACTCTTCAGCTTCCATATTAGCTAGATCACTATTAAAGGGAACAACAATAGACTCCAATCCCAAACTTTTAATGATCTCTAAACGATCTTCCAACGTACAGAGCAGAGGCGCACCTTTAGGATGCTCGCTAAAAGTAAAGGCTAAAGGCTCCAAAGAATACTCTTGAGCTATCTCAGAAGTTTTGGAAAGTATCAACTTGTGACCAGGATGAACACCATCAAAAAAGCCCAAAGCAACAACGCTAGGGCCCTTTATAAACGAATCCAATCGACTACTCTTCACCATCGATATAAGCATCTACACCGCGACTTTTCAAAGTATCTATAACTTTCTGAGCGGCCTCTCTATTGGCGTAAGGCCCACCAGTAATACGATGAGCGATACCATCTTCAATAGGAATATTTTCGATACTGTACTTGATACCCTCACCCTTCAACTTCTCTTCCATATCTTCTACAGTACTCTGCTCTCTAAAAGATCCAAAGAGAATATAACATTGAGACGGGTTGCCAGAGTCACTCTCCTGCTCATTTACCTGATCACTTGGGGAATTATTCAAAACAGTAGGAGTAGCCTCAGGGACTACGGTTAGATTGTTATCATTAGAGCTGACAGGGGCAATAGTAGTTACTGCCGTGCTATCCTTGCGAGTAGCTTCCTCACTTTTGCCCTCTAACTCATTTTGCAAATCTTTGGCATTATTCACCCAAGGACGAGGAGCGCGCTCCTTAACAGAGATCTCTGCCGACTTGCCATCTTTCTCTGACAGATGATCTTCTACGAGCTTATCAGCTATCCAGTAGCCAAAAATTACATCAACCCAGATTATTAAACAATAAGTTATGATCATCCTTGACCGGAAGAAACTGACCTTTTGACTACTCATACCTCACCTAAATTAAAGCGGCCTCAACCATGTTTACCCTCTTGGGAACTTCTCTCTCCCAAGATTCACTGCGAACATTTTGAACAAAGACACACACTAAAACAGAACCATCAATCAAAGGATAAGCAACTAAAGTCTGCTCATCTGTACCTACAAGAACACATTTATAGACATGATTGCCAACATCAGTCAAATAAGCGGCCACAGAGTTACACATATTACCAACAGCCAAAGCTACACTGTCACACTCATTAGTGGTAGCATCAATAATGACATCTTCATTGACTACAATAGCATTGACCAAACCATCTACTGCAGTCAGATCCGTAAGGGCTTTGTGCAAATCTCCCTCACCATCTTTGCCACCATACTGCAAGCTCCCCACTTCACTATTGTGGATCATAAGAGACATACCATCAGCCGAAGCGTAAATATCTAAACTTCCCTCTTCAAAAGCGATAAAGATACGCCCCAAGCAACCCAGATTGTTACCTTCACAAATCTCAGATATGGAACGGACTAATTCTGGCTCGATAGCCACAGCATCATCGCCGCCATTCATGGTCACTATACCGCCTAAGAGCGGCATACCGTCACCATCAACTATGGCTCCAGAAAGTTTATTCTCACTAGCCAGAGACTCTAGGAGATATTCCATAGTATCTGTATCCATCTCGGCAAGTTTATCTCTCAGCTTACCAATCACTTCTCTATCCTTTTCAGACAGATCTAAAATGTACGGAGGAAGCTCCTCTTCAACACTTACTGCTACAACATCAGAGTTTTCAGCAGACTCCTCAACTGGTTCTTCAATAGGCTTATCAACAATTTCTTCTGCGTGTTCAGATTGCAATATTTGTTCAAAATTATCCGCTTTTTCCTCAGCAACTTCAGCTTCAATATCCTCACTCTTCAAAACTGCAGGAACGACCGAATCATCCTTTTCGACACAGAGAGGACAACTATGAGACTTATCATTCAAGAAGTAATCACATACAATCTTATCAATATCTATATGAGTAAGATTGTTACTATCTTTCAAAAGATCAACCACTATATTTCTATCAGCTCTGCCAATAACTTCTCTTATAGAATCTGTTATGGAGGTTATATCATTAATTATAGTGACTCTGTCTTTTTCATCGTTGACGACCTGATAAGCTTCTTCAGCTACTTTTTCAGAAGTTACGGCAAATATATAATCAGGATGGAAATAGCGAGCCCTAGTTAAAATCTTGAAGACAGAACTAGCGTCGAGTCCGTTTTCAAAGATAGAGAACATCAGGAGATCTCCCTTATAATCGGCGAAAACCTCACAAATTTCAAAATTGGGTTCATGGCGGAAAAGTATATTATCGATACTTATGCCACAATCCAAGAGAGCTATGCCCACAGAATAGACCAACCACATACAAGGATTAGCCAAATCCATACCATTAGGACTTACCGAAAGGGACTGAACTACCTGTTCTTGAGATATGGGTTTACCGCAATGGAAACAGCGGAAACCGCGCTTGGCAGCATCATCTAAAGCACTCAAACTAGATACGCGACTGATCTTCTGCCCCGTCTGGCTACAGAAAACCTCGAACTCACGACAGATGATCCCCATTTCATCCATAATTTCAACATCTCTGCCCACTTCAAGAATAGAACGCCCTTGAGAGGCCTCAGGCAGAGATATAGACGGCGACATAGCAATGGTGTGCAGAAGTTTTCTCGTTTCAGGACTGCGCAAACACATAGAAGCCTTGCGCTCCCATTCACCCATCTTCAACTTCTCAGAATCTTCACGTAAAAGCTCAAAATAAGGAGAAACTATAGGAGACTCCTCCATGGAAGCCTGAGGAGCAACCTCCTTAATTATGTTAAGTATAGATTCCCAAGAAGAGTTATTTTCTCCGCCGTTCCAAGCACCACCAACAATTAACTCATTACCGCCAGGAACAAAGTTATAATAAAACATTTCGTTATCGGCAGAAACAAAAACATCTCCTAAAGCAGGAATAGAGCCATCTTTCTGTCCTAGCAACTCTAAAAATTTACCATATCCCCCAGAAATAACAGGAGAAAACTTTCCACTAATACTACCCAACAATGAGGTTTTTATCTCATCAAAATTGCCAAGATCTACAAATTTCTTGCGTACGAAATGCATAATATTTCCCTAAATAAAAAATTTGGTCTGCCTCTTCTATAAGGTTTTAATGACTCCTTGCAACAGACAGCACACAACAAACGGTCAAGCAATTAGTAATTTACAATTAGCAATGAATTAATTATTTCTTTCCCCACTTCCCATTCCCCACTCCCCACTACTAATATCTTCAAGTAAAGTTGTATAAAATAGCGATTTGTGTTAGATTATTCAAAACAAAAGTAATTTAAGAAAAGGTACTCTTAAAATATGCTAAAGATAAAATTTAAGAACATTTGGAAATACTCTAAAATCGTGTTGGCGAGTGCCTGTATAGCTACAGCCTTAACTTCGCCTACGGCTTCTTTTGCAGAAGATCCAGCAAGTGTATATGTCAATGGCATGAAAGTTGAAGCAACTCCGTATGTTCAGGACGGCACTACTTATTTGCCTATCCAGGTTATCGCCCAGGCCTTGAAGTCAGAGATAATTTGGGATGCTAACCTCAACAGCGTCAAAGTCAACGGACAACCAGTCAAGACTGAAGCCATCAACAGAGGTGGACGCATATATTTGCCTATTGAATCACTCATAAGTTCCTTAGGTGGGACTGTGAGTTTTGATGGACTTCACAACAGAATTCTCATTACTCCAGCTGATAGCACCTACTCTTACAATAGAAATACTCCAACAGCTAAAACCACAACATCTTCTACCCCTAAGACGGATAACAAAAATAAGACTGGCAGTACTTTCTCACCTAGCATCAGCCCCACCGTCACTCTGCCTCGTCCAACTACACCTGCCGTAACCACTCCTGTTGTCAGCAGTACTGCGACTACCGCTGCTACCCCAAATAACCCTTCACCTTCAGCAAAAACGATAGATACAGTATCGGCAGTAACCAGGAACAGTACTGTTCAGCCTGGTTATCCCGTGGCTTACACTCCTAATCAGCCACAGAACCAAAAAGGAATAGTCCACTCTGTAGACGGTGCATCACGCTTGCCTAGCAATTTGCGTACAGGCCCTATCCAGGGGATGCCCAATGTTATGACGGGAGGCAGTGCTGGATTACCTACCGATGCTCAAAGAATCACTGGTACGGGCAAAGTTTACGTTCCTCAACACGCTCAGAATTCTACATTCAGAGTAACAGTTACAAATTTAGAAACTATCTCCATGTTCAAGGATTTCTATAAACCTAAAGAGGGCAATAAGTACGTAGTGGTTTATCTCTCTCAGCAAAATGTCTCTCAGCAGGTGCAGATCTATACAGGTCGTTTTTCCCTTTTAGATCAGAAATCTGTAGCTTACGACTACATAGAAGGATTAAGCAACTTTTGGCTAGTAATTCTGCGCCCTTATGGTGTGAACTTTGGTTACTTGGTCTTTGAAGTCCCCGCTGATGCAAAACCAGTCAGTCTCGTACTTCACTCTTTGAATCAAGCCCCTCTGGCTGTAAGTTTGTAATAAATATTAAAAAAGGAGCTGCACATAAATATGGTGTCCAATAAACGTTCGCTATATATAGCCTCTGCAGTTTTAGCAGTCTTTGTCTTGATCTTTCTGAGTTCTGCTCTAGTAGGTCAAGCTGTCTCTCCCGTAGAGATAAAGTTCTGGCACGCCATGGGCAGAAGCCGCGGTAAAGTACTTACCGAGCTTGTCGAACGCTTCAACAGAGAAAATCCAAACATCATCGTCAAGGCAGAGTACGTCAAGTCGGCCAACGAACAGTACGGTAACGACTACAATGCTCTGTACGCAAAGATCCTCGAAAATATAGCTAAAGATACTCCTCCTGATGTAGCCCAAGTCTACGAAAACTGGACAACTCAATATATCAGTATCGATTCTTTAGTACCTATTCAGGATCTCATGTCTCCAGAGGATTTGCAAAAAGCTAACAAAGACTTGATACCTGTCTTCCTCGAAGCCAACACTTTTACTGATGCCAGCGGAGAGAAAAAGCTCTACACTCTTCCCTTCAATAAGTCAATATATGTACTTTTTTACAATGATAAGATCTTCAAAGAATTGGGACTCAATCCACCTACCACATGGAACGAGCTTCGCAATGTAGCCAAGATCATCTCAACCAAAAAGGGTATTCCTGGTCTGGCCTTCCAGCCTAGCGTAGATATCTTCGGCCACTATCTCTACTCCTACGGTGGCACTTATATCAGCAACAACAAAGCTGTCTTCGGCGGCAAGTTAGGTGTGGATGATCTTAATTATTGGAATGATCTCGTCCACAAAGACATGTCAGCTAAACCCACCTTCGAAGCGGCTAAAATGTTTGAAAAAGGCCAAGCGGCTATGTACATCGAGACGACTTCTAAGATCGGCGGTTTTGAGAAGGCTCGCAAAGATGGTCTCTCCTTCGGTGTGTTGCCCATTCCTAAAGGGACGACTCAATCTTATCAATTCGCAGGCACAAACTTAGCTATTTTC
>JAFSXH010000307.1 GCA_017444165.1 bacterium
GCTTCGTCGCTACGCTTGGCGAGTGGTAACGACGGTAGCGATTATCTTGAGTAGCTTACTTTTTGTGCCGCAATTTAGCCATTATCTTTACACTCATATTTATGAGTTAACACCAGAGTTGATAGATTATGCTAGATCAGTTTCAATCTTCATCGTTTTGAATTTTGTTGGTTTAGCCTGTATGTTCTGGTGTCGTGCAGTTTTATTACATGCAAGGAAGACATTGGTTGTAACGATAGCCAGCGCAGTAAGTCTTTTATCAATTTTTGTTTTGATGACCTTGCTAAAATACACCACAACCCTAACTGGCGTGTTTAAGGCAGAAATGGCCTTAACGGTTGGTCTTCCAGCCATGCTTGTCATTCTTTTGCCGAGTTATCTAAGGAGAATGCGGGAAGTAAGGTTGGAAAATGTGGTTTTACCCATGACAAAGCAGCCAGATAGCCAAGTCGCGTAGCCTCTTTATTTTATAACTAAAAACGGGTTATATTTTTGCCGTAACCCTAGGGAGGATAACTATGTCAAATCAAAAGGTTTCTGGTGTTTTGGTATTAGATTTCGGGTCTCAATATACGCAGCTTATTGCAAGGCGCATCCGTGAGCTTAACGTCTATAGTGAAGTTAAACCGTGTACCCTAAATCCAGCGGAATACGATACAAGTAATGTTAAAGCCATTATCCTTTCAGGCGGTCCAGCTAGCGTGACTGATGCTGATGCGCCGTCCTTTAATCCAGAGTGGCTAAATCTTGGACTTCCAATTCTTGGTGTGTGTTATGGAATGCAGCTTATTTCACACCTTATGGGTGGAAAGCTTGCAAGTGGTGGAAAACGTGAATACGGCAGAGCCAATCTTGAGGTAAAAGAGGCAAGCCCTTTATTTAGCGGTTTTGAGCTTGGAGAGAAGACTGCTGTTTGGATGAGCCATGGAGATCACGTAGAAGTTCCACCGCAGGGCTTTAAGGTCATAGCATCTAGTGAATCTTTACCTGTCGCAGCGATTGCGAATGATGAAAAGAAGATTTATGCCCTTCAATTTCATCCAGAGGTGGTCCATTCAGCACGTGGAACAGAGATTATTAAAAACTTTGTACAAGGCATTGCAGGTTGCGCTCCTGACTGGACAGCTGCGGGTTTTATTGAAACCAAGATAACAGAGATCCGTTCAACTGTTAGTCACAACGCTAATGTAATTTGTGGTATTAGCGGTGGTGTGGACTCAAGTGTTGCAGCTGTTCTAGTAAATCGCGCTATTGGAGGTAACCTTCATTGTATCTTTGTTGATAATGGTCTCTTACGTAAGAATGAAGGTGCCAAGGTTATGCAGTCTCTAGGGCAGGGGATGGGGCTTAATATTAAGTATGTTGATGCCTCGAAGCGTTTTCTTGAGGAGTTGAAAGGCGTAACCAGCCCAGAAGAGAAGCGTAAGATTATAGGCCGAGTTTTTATTGAAGTTTTTGATGAAGAGGCAGCAAAGATCCCGAATGTTACTCACCTAGTACAAGGCACTCTCTATCCAGACGTGATTGAGAGCACTTCAGTCCGTGGCCCTTCTGCTACTATTAAGTCTCATCACAATGTTGGTGGTTTACCAGAAAAGATGAACCTAAAACTTATTGAGCCACTACGTGAGCTCTTTAAGGATGAGGTGCGCAAGATTGGCCGTGAGCTTGGTATTCCAGAAGAGAACATCAAACGACAACCGTTCCCAGGCCCAGGTTTAGCAGTACGTATTGTGGGAGAGATTACAGAAGATAGACATAATGTTCTTCGAGAAGCTGACGCGATTTTTATGGATGAGATTCGATCGGCAGGCTTGTATGACACTATTTGGCAGAGCTTTGTAGCCCTTCTTCCTGTACGTAGCGTTGGTGTTATGGGTGACAATCGTACTTATGAGCAGACCGCAGCACTTCGTGCGGTCTATTCACAAGACGGTATGACAGCTGATTGGTGCTATCTGCCAGAAGACCTTCTCCGCCGAGTTAGTAACCGTATCATTAACGAGGTTGCTGGTATAA
>JAFSXH010000308.1 GCA_017444165.1 bacterium
AAAGGACTAGGGCTAAGGCCAGGGCGGCCCAGAAGGCCGTTGATGAGTTGACTTCGATCAGTGGGCGCAAACCTACAGAGGCTGAGTTGGCCGAAAAGTTAAAGATCTCTGCTGATGAAGTTTTTGATCTCATCTCCAGTTTGGGTTGCGTATATATGTTGTCTTTAGAGCAACCTTTGAATGCCAGTGACAGCAGTGAGGGGACGCTCATGGATGTCGTTCCCGAGGATGTTTCTTTCTCTGATCCTTCATTAGAATTAGAGTTTGCCGAAGAGCGCGAGAGGTTGCGAGTGGCCATAAATAGATTGAACGAGCGCGAACAGATTCTCATGAAGTGCCACTATTTTAAGGGAGATACCTTTGAGAAGATCTCCCGCATGTTGGGGGTTTCTAAACAGAGAATTTCACAGATGCACTCTAGGGCCGTAGTCAAGTTGCGTGAATTTTTAGGGGATGAAGAGATCAATCCCATGGCTTTGTCGGGGTTCCTAGCTGAAGGATAAAAGGAAGTAGTTTTCCCTCGTGGAAAGGCAAGGGCCATTTTAGCAAGTTTTGAGGAGAATTTTCTAATGGCGGCCAGTAGACGTAAAACTACCGATAATGTGCAGCGCAAAAACTCACGTCGTGAAGAGAATGAAATTCGTGAAATTTCCGTACAAGAAAAGGCCAGACAAGTCTTTATTAATATCGGAGTTTGGTTCCTAGTCATAGCTTTCTGTATGACTTCAGGAATTATGTGCTTTACCATAGGTGGAAAAGATCAGAACGGTGAGGAAGAGCAGAAAACCTCCTCCGCTGTTGTCGATGAGGTGCAGAGCGAGATAGATCGCTACGCTAAGGAGGTTGGAGCTGACAGCCAAAATGTCGAGGCTTTAGCTAATTTAGGATTCTATTGGATAAAGAAGGCTGAAGAACTCCCTACAGCCGCAGAGAAGGATAAGAGCGGTAAAAAGGCTACGCCAGAAGATGGCAAGGACGGAGAGGCTGAAGATACACTCTCTCGTGAAGAAGCCTTGGCGAACGCTAGAAATTATTTGGGTCAAGCTCTCAAGCTCGATGGAAATAATCTATTTGCGAAGAGAAGTTTAGCTGATTTAGAGTCTTTAGAAAAGCACAATGACAAGGCTTTAGCTCTCTATAAAGAGGTTGTCAGTTTTTGTAAGCAACCCATAAATGTCGGCCCCAATGAAGATAAAGTTAGTATCGAGTCCAGTCGCAACAACCACAGAGTCCAGGCTGATCTTGGTATTGCTGGTGTGTACATGAGAGAGAATAAGTTCTCTGAATCTTTGGAGAGTTTGAACGATATTATCAACATCGATCCAGGCAATGTGCAGGCTTACCATATGAAGTCTATTGCTCTGATTAAAGATAAAAAGTATGACGAAGCTCATAAAAATTTAAGTACGGCTGTAAAAATAGCTAGAAGCATGGGTGATGTAAATGTCGCTTTGAACGTGGCTTTGGAATCTGCTGGCCTTTATATGAATGAAGGTAACAAAAAGGCGGCTAGAGAGGTTTACACTGAAATTTTAAACGATATTCCAGATGTTCCCGAAAATGCTGGTATTCGCGGTGAATTGCAAGCTCAGATCGACAAGATTGATGGCAAAACTCCCGCTCCAAAGGCCAAAAACGCCGAAAAGGCTAAAACTGCCGAGAAAGCCAAGCCAGCTGAGGAAGCTAAATCCGCTGAAGAGGCTAAGCCAGCTGAAGAAGCCAAACCAGTTGAAGAAGCTAAAACTGCCGAGGAAGCTAAACCCGCTGAAGAAGCTAAAACTGCTGAAGGAGCTAAAACTACTGAGGAAGCCAAATCTACTGAGGAAGCCAAATCTACTGAAGAAGCCAAATCTACTGAAGAAGGTAAACCTGCTGAGAGTACTCAAGAAGAGTCTAAATAGTGAGAGAAGATAATTATGGCTAAGAATATTGTCGCTCGTGCGAAAGATTATCCCCAATGGTATTTAGATGTTATTAAGGCGGCCGAGTTGGCTGATTATTCGCCTGTGCGCGGTTGTATGGTTATCCGTCCTCATGGTTACGCTCTTTGGGAAGCTATCCAGAAGGATTTAGATCGCCGTTTTAGGGCTACTGGTCATGTCAACGCTTACTTTCCGTTGTTGATTCCTGTGAGTTTTTTAGAGAAAGAAGCCCAACATGTAGATGGCTTTGCTATGGAGTCTGCCGTAGTTACTCACAGTTCATTGCGCAAAGATGAAAATGGTCGCTTAATTCCCCAGTCGGAATTGGCGGAGCCTTTTGTTGTTCGTCCCACTTCGGAGACGATCATCGGCTACATGTATTCGCAGTGGATTCACAGTTATCGCGATCTGCCTGTATTAATGAATCAATGGGCTAACGTTATGCGTTGGGAGATGCGTACACGTCTGTTCTTGCGCACTTCAGAGTTCTTGTGGCAAGAAGGCCATACGGCCCATGAAACTGCCGAAGAGGCTGAAGCTGAAACTGTGAAGATGCTCAATATTTATGCAGATTTTGCTCATGAATTTTTGGCTATGCCTGTCGTTAAGGGGCGCAAGACGGAGAGTGAGAGGTTCCCAGGAGCTGTCCATACTTACGCCATTGAAGCTCTTATGCAGGATGGTAAAGCTTTGCAGGCTGGTACTTCGCACTTCTTAGGTCAAAATTTTGCTAAAGCCTTCGACATTAAATTTATGGATCGCGAAAACCAATTGCGCCACTGTTGGACGAGTTCTTGGGGTGTTTCGACTCGCTTGATCGGCGGTTTGATCATGACCCATTCCGATGATGAAGGTTTGGTTTTGCCTCCTAAAGTGTCCTCTATCTTGGCGGCTATTGTACCGATTTATCGCAGTGAAGAGGAAAAGTCTAAAGTTTTAGCTTATTGCAAACGTTTGGCCGTAGCTCTCTGTGGTGAAAAGAGAGTAGAAGAGGCTTTAGAGCGTGAGAAGGGGCGCGAGATTATCTCTATTTTCGTTGACGAACATGCTATGCAGAAGATCGTCTTTGATCTGCGCGAAGGCAGAGCGGTGGAAAAACATTTCCACTGGGAGCAGAGAGGTATTCCTTTCCGCTTTGAGGTCGGGCCGCGTGATGTTGATAGTGAAGGCTTCGTTTTGAAGGTCCGCTTCGATAATAGCAAGTGTTTTGGCAAGTTAGCGGAGGTCAATTCTCAGTGGTTTGCTGATAAGTGTGCTGAAGTTCAAGAGGCTATGTATCAGAAGGCTTTGCAGTATCGCGATAGTCACATAATTGATGTAAACTCTTACGAAGAGTTGAAGGAAGCTCTAAAGAGCGGCGGTTTTGTGCGCTGTTGGTTCAAAGAGGATACAGAGGTTGAGGCCAAGATCAAGGAAGAGACTAAAGCGGTAGTGCGCTGTGTACCTTTCGAACAAAGTGGAGAGGTCGGTAAGTGTATTTACACGGGCCGCGAGACTAGTGAAAAGGTTCTCTTTGCTTTGGCCTACTGAGTTTGGACGCAGTGGAGTTGGGCAGGAGGAATTAAAACACAATAGAAAACCTGCCCTAGATTATTTTTTTGGCCTGGATAGGCAAATTGAGGATAGCGAGACCTAGTTTATGTTGAAGATTATCAAAAAACAACTTCCCGTAGAACTCACTGAAGAGGGTGCCGTCAGTGTGAGAGAGAGTTTGCAGGCTAGTTACAACTCTTTGCTTTATAAGGTTCGTTTGGAGTATCTAAATCGTCTCGGTTTAGAACCTGGTGCTTGCAATTTTAATGAAACTATGAAGACTTCTTCCCTGACGTTGGGAGAGTTGTATTTGCTGGGAGATGGTACAATCTCTTATATCAAGGCTAAACGCGGTGAAGGGATGATCCAGGCTGGTGTTATCACTAATGGTGATGCCCATGAAGCTGAAGGATTCTTCAACAAGGTTAGGGATATTATCTCTGGTATCAGCAATAATGTTTTCGATTGGCAGATAAGTGAAGATCAAATTCCTCTAGAGGTAGAGGATGCCAAAGTGGAAATGGAGCCTGTCACTCCAGAACAGATCACGGCCGCTAAAGCTTTAGTGGATCGTGAGTCTCGTCAATTGTTCGAGCAGATCAAGAGAGCTGGTTCGATCTTCTTAAATAAGATTGAGTGCAGTGATCGAGCCGTCATGGAAGAGCGCATCCATCACTTCACAGATTTGGGTCTCTTGAATACTGATTACGCCGTTTTGTGTCACCGCACAGGTCAGCAAATTTTGCGTGTCTCTGATAAGGCTACTATCGATGAGAGTTCTCAGAAGGCTTTCAAGTGCTTCATCTGCGGCAGTCCAATTGCGGATGAGTCGATAGAAGAAGTTTTGGCCTGTACCGAGAGTGGCAGTGCTATGCTCAGTGATCGCGCCTGGTTAGTTATTCTGGTGCGCGGCATCTTTGAGGAGATGGGTATTCCTTGTAATTCTATGAATATCTATCGCAGTGCTGATCTTCCCGTGCAGATCTTCTTGTCTATCAATGGTCTTCGTTATCTCTTTGTACTCTGTACTGAGGCTATGACTTTAGATCAAGCTTACTTAGTAGGAGCTCATTTGAAGGCCTATAAGCTTGATAGTGCGGTTATTATTTCTACCGAGAAGATCACTACTTTGATGCGTTCGCATTTGGAGCAGATCAGTGGTGATACGAAATTTAATTTCTTAGATAATATCGATAACATTAGCGCAGACTTACAGAAGATTATTCATGATCAACAGCGCGAATATTTGCGTCAGCAGTTGCAAGATTTAGTCTGTTTGACTAAAGTTGATGTTGCCTCCATGGTTCTCAAGCGAGTTTTACCTGTAGCTGAGAAAGAGAGTGTTCTTCCTTCTGCTGTAGTAGATACTGTCGCTCATGTAGTGGATACTGTCGCTCAAATTGAACCACCTGTAACAGAGGTAATTGAAGAAGTCGGATTAGATGAAGAAGAGACTAAGCACGGTAAAAAAAATAAGAAGAAGTAATAATTTTAGTTTTTTTATTGTTAATTAGTTTTAAGACGATGGTCCGTCTTTCTTGAGAATAGAGAAAGCGCGGGCCTTTTTGCTAATTTATACGAAGAGGGGAGAAAGAGAAGTATGAAAGCTATTATTATGGCAGGCGGCAAGGGAACCCGCCTCCGCCCATTGACTGAAAATATACCTAAACCTATGGTGACAATCTGTGATCGTCCTGTTTTGGAGTATACGCTCGATTTGCTCAAGCGTCACAAGATTACTGAGGTTATTGTCACTTTGCATTACAAAGCCGAAGAGATAATCTCTTATTTAGGGGATGGTTCGGGGTTCGGCATGAAGATCTCTTATTCCATAGAGGATGAACCTTTGGGAACTGCTGGCAGTGTCAAAAAAGTAGAAGATTATATTAACAATGAAACTTTTTTGGTAATTAGTGGTGATGGTCTGACAGATATAGATATCAGCAGTGCTATAGAATTTCACAAGCGAAAAGGGGCTAAAGCTACTTTAATTTTGAAAGAGTACGCTAAACCTGTAGATTATGGAATTGTAATTACTGATAAAGAGAACAACATTGAGCGTTTTATCGAGAAGCCTTCCTGGAATGAGGTCAACTCCAATCAGGTCAATACGGGAATTTATATTCTCGATCCCAGTATCTTTGGGATGATGGAACCTAATAAGGAGTATGATTTTTCTAAGAATATCTTTCCGCAAATTTTGGAAAATAGAGAGAAGCTCTGCGGATATTTGGCCGATGGTTATTGGTGTGATGTAGGTGATATAGATCACTACGCCCAGGCTCACCGAGATATGTTCGATGGCAAAGTTTTGCAAGAGATGGCGGGTCAGCAGATTGAGAAGGGCATTTGGATCGGCGAAGGTACAGTGATCGATCCTACAGCTGTTTTAGTCGCTCCTCTGATGATAGGTCGTGACTGTCGTATCGGAGCTCATACTTATTTGTCTGAATATACCTGTATCGGTAACAATTGTATTATTGAAGATTCGGTCAAATTAGATAGAAATATAGTCTTTGATAATGTTTTCATTGGACGCAATACTGATAGCAGAGGTGGCCTTATCGGGCGCAGATGTACAATTAAATCTGGTGTGACTATCAATGACGGTGTCGTAATTGGTGATAATGTTACGGTTGGTAGCAGTTCGATCATTAACGATGATGTTCACATCTGGTCTAATAAACATATTTCTGATGGCAATACGATCTCTGAGAGCATCAAGTGGGGTGAGAAGAGTTTAGGGCCGCTCTTCGGTCAGCGTGGTATAAGTGGTATCGGTAACGTTGAGATTACTCCCCAATTTGCTATGAAGTTGGGTGCGGCTTTTGGTTCCATTCTCTCTAATGGTTCGACGGTAGCTATTGCCCGCGATGCTCATCCCGTCTGTCGTTTAATCAATCGCTCTTTAATTAGCGGTTTAAGTTCGGTCGGTGTCAATATTTTAGATCTCCGCCTCTTGCCTATTCCTGCCAGTCGCCATATTGTTAATCAGCAGGAGTTAGTCGTAGGTGGAATTCACACCCATATCAATCACGAAAATCAGCAAGTTGAGATAGAATTTTTCGACTCTCACGGCATAAATATAAGAAAGTCTGATGAGCGCAGTTTAGAAAATCTCTTTGTGCGTCAGGATTTTCGCCGTATGGAATCGGAAGAGGTCGGTTTAATTAGTTATTTAGATAACGACAGTATCGAAATTTACAAGAGCAATTTCATAAAAAATATCGATGCTAAATCTATTGCTAAAGCTAAATTTAAAATTATTGTCGACTACTCTTACGGTTGTGCCTGTCAGATCTATCCGTTTATACTCAATGAGTTGGGAGTAGATGCAGTTTCGATCAATGCTTATGTCGATTTTAAAAAGGCCAAAGAGGTACAGGAGAACAAAGATAACAAGCAGATCGCTTTAGACCAATTGGGCCTTATCGTTAAGAGTTTGAAGGCCGATTTTGGTGTTTTGATTGTTCCTAGTGCGGAGACTTTCTATTTAGTCGATGAGAACGGCAAACTCATTCGCGGCAATAACCTTTTAGCTTTAATGGCTCTTATGGTCTTTAGGAGGAATAAAGGGGTTTCAGTGGCTGTGCCTATGAATGTTCCCAACGTCTTAGAGAGTGTAGCTGAAGATCAGAAAGGGCATATTGTGCGCACAAAACGCGCTCCTCGTTCGGTAATGAGAGCCTTGAAGGATACGAGCGTGAAGCTGGCTGGCAATTCTTCAGGAGCTTTTGTTTTTCCTCAGTTTTCTGCAGGCTTTGACGCTATGTTTGCTATCGCTCAATTGTTAGAGATGATAGCTCTGGAACGAGAGAAATTGTCTTCTGCCAAGAAGAAGAGATCGTCTGTCTCCGAGTTTATGAAATTGATCCCCGAACATTACTCGCTTTCTGATAAGGTCGATTGTGAATGGTCGAAGAAGGCTAAAGTTATGCGACTGTTGGCGGAGCGTTACAGCAAAGAGACTTTAGATTTTAAAGATGGTTTGCACGTCAGTTTTAAAGATGGTTCGAGTTATCTCTTTACAGCTAATGCCTCTTTGGCCCAAATCAATGTCTGGGTAGATGCCTCTTCCGAGAAGATCGCAAAGGATCTTTTAGATAGAGCGCGTTCTATCGTTTCCCAATTGGCTTCAGCCGATGAGGAAGTTATCAACCAGAGGCTCGAAAGTAAAGATTTACTGTTGTCTCCTACCAGTGAGGTCTCTGAAGAGATGGCCTTTAATTTCTGGGCTCCTGGTCACGAATTGGGGATTAGGGCTAACAGTTTGCAGGCCTTTATCGATGTTTTGCGTTCCGTAGATGCATCTTCTCTGAAGTATCACATGGAACGCAGAGATTTTTCTAGGTGGCTCGATAGATTAGGTTTTGTCTTCATGGCACTGGATTTGAATCAATTGACCGAAGCACACTATGAGGGCGAAGAGTTGAGGAGCCACATCTTGCACTGCCTGGAAGGTTTTGGTTCCGATCAACAGGTCGCCTCTTCTAGTGAGTATTCACCTGATGATAGTTTCAACATTTTGGAGGATTGATGTCTTTTTGGAATGATGTGAGGAAGGAAGTGCGTGAACGCACTACTACGGCGGATATTAGCACGAAGATATTTAAAGTTATTACCGATTTTAATATCTCGCCTTTGGCTGTAGTAGAACCCACGTTTTACATCGGTCGCTGTTACATTCTCTGTTTCGATTACATGGATTATGTAGAGAGATTGATAGAATGTGATGAGACTCCAGAGAGTGTCTTTCAATTTATCCTCTATATTCGCGAGACGGCGGGAACCTTAGGACGCTGTGTCCGTCACGCAGTGGGGCCAGTAGAAGAGGTCCTTTCGACTATGGATGATCTCTTTGAGGATCATATCCATGAAGAGTTTGAAGATTCCGATCTAGAGGAAGAGGAGATAGATTCTGAAGAGATAGGCGAGGATGAGGATCGATTTTTGGCCGATGCTGAAAAGATGGCCCAAGAGATATCATTAAAGCTCCACAAGGTCGGTATTTCTGAAAAAGTGTCGACCGAGTTGGCTAAACGTTTAGCTGCGTTTTATAGGTATTGTGTCCTCTACGTAGCCGATCTGCGCGAACTCAGTTCTCCAGATGTTGTAGATATGTTCCCCTTCATGGAGATATTTATGGATATTCAATATCTCATGGATACAGAAATGCGCCATTTTTTGCTGGAAGATGTCTTTGTGGAGGGCAATTCATCCTATTCTACTGGCATTATGCCCTGGATTAGCCATTCGGTGGCCGAATTGGTGAGTTTAATTGGCAAAAACAAAGAGTGAAGTCCCCCTCTATGAGGCTCTTTCGCACTATGCACAGGAAGTGCTCTCTCCCTTTCACGCTCCAGGCCATATGATGGGGCGTGGTACTTGTGGAGAGATACAGGAAATTATAAGTTCAAAGGGCCTAAAGCTCGATGTCAGCCAAATTTTAGGCTTAGATGATATTCATTATTCTGACGGTTGTACGGGAGAGGCTCAGAGGTTAGCGGCTGAGTATTTTGGTTCTGATAAGACCTATTTTTTAATTAACGGTTCGACTTGCGGCAACCAGGCTATGTTTATGGCCGCTCTCTCTCCTGGTGACAAGGTTATCTTGCCTCGTGCTCTGCACAGCTCTATTCAGGCTGGTCTGATCCTCTCTGGAGCCCATCCTGTATACGCCAAATGTCCTTACGATGGTTTAATGGGGGTCAGTCTGTCCGCAGAGGTTGGCGAGTTTGAGAGATTACAGAGGGAGGAGCCTCAAGTCAAAGCCTGGGCCGTTACCAGTGTTACAGCTTATGGATCTTGTGCCGATGTTGAGTCCTTGAGTAATAAGGCTCACGCAAATGATCTGCCTCTGTTGGTCGATGAAGCCTGGGGACCTCATTTTGGTTCTGCTCCAGGTTTGCCTCCATCGGCTATAAAGGAGGGTGCAGACATTGTCGTGCATAGTGCTCACAAGTTGTTACCTTCCGCTCTTTCGCAGGGAGCCTTTTTACATCTTTGCAGTAAACGGATTGGTGTTGAACGTCTAACTTCAGCTCTCCATATGTTGCAGAGTACCAGTCCCAGCTACTTGCTCTTGTTATCTTTAGATCTGGCTCGTCGCGATTTAGAGATGCAGGGGCAGAAGTTTTGGGAGCGATCTTTAGAAAAGGCCGATTATTTGCGGGGGTATATCTCGGATTTGCCAGGTTTTAAGGTAATGGGGAAGGGGAGGTCTCACGATTATGATCGCACTCGTTTGGTGATTAATGGTTTAGATTTGGGCCTTTCTGGCATTGGTTTAGAATCTACATTGCGTTATCGTTTTGGAATTCAATGTGAGATGTCTGATCTGGCTAATGTCGTTTTATTAATTAACGATTCTCATAATGAAGAGGATTTAACTAGGCTCTGTAAAGCTCTAAAGGAGATCTCTTCAGAGCCACATGATTGGATCGCCAAGGAGAACGTTAAACTTCCCTTTCAGCTCTTGGATAAATTGGCTCTTCCTGACTTTCCAGAAATAGTTATGACCCCGCGCGAAGCCTATTTTGCTCCCAAACGGCGCGTGAGCTGGTCTAAAGCTGTAGGGGAGGTCTGCGGGGAATTAATAACTCCCTATCCGCCTGGTATGGCTCTGCTATGTCCAGGTGAGAAGATCGGTAAAGAACACAGGGAATATTTGCAGAAGTTGCACAAGATGGGTATTCTTATTGATGGTCTAAGTGATCCTTATTTGGAAAGTGTTTATATTTTGTGAGGTAGATTAATTTTGCAAGAAAAGATAACCGCCGATAATTTGCAAGAGTTGTTAGCCGTTCTGCCTAGCTCTTGGCAAGAGCGTTATAAAAAATTGGATATAAATAGCGATGACGTGATCGAGTTTGTGGTCGATCTCGGTCGCAAACCTTTGGTAAGGTTGCGTGAAAATAACATAGTTATAAGTTCTGAGTTAGTCACTTATGATGATCTGGATTACATTACAGATCGCGTTGGGGACTTTGGGGAGGATAATCGCGCGGGGATCGATGCTACTTTGCACCGCATCTCCGTTATGCGCAACCGCAGGGGGCGAGTCGTAGGACTGACCGCTAGAGTTGGTCGAGCTATTTACGGATATGCGGAGATCATTCGCGACATAATTAAGAGCGGTCGAAGTATTTTGTTGTTAGGAAAACCTGGAGTAGGCAAGACTACAATTTTACGCGAGATAGCCCGTGTATTGTCGGACGAATTTTTTAAACGGGTCGTTATTGTCGACACTTCCAATGAGATCGCTGGTGATGGTGATATTCCTCATGCAGGCGTAGGTTCGGCACGCCGTTTACAAGTGGCGAGTACCCATCTACAGCACAATGTCATGATCGAGGCGGTGGAAAATCACACCCCTGAAGTGGTTATTATCGATGAGATCGGCACAGAGGCTGAGGCTTATGCGGCTAGGACTATTGCCGAGCGCGGTGTTATGTTGGTGGCTACAGCCCACGGTATAAAGTTAGAAAACTTAATGCGCAACCCAACTTTGAGTGATCTGGTCGGTGGTATTGAGTCGGTAACTCTCTCTGATGAGGTAGCGTTTAAGCGCGGTGGCGGTCAGAAGGCTATCTTAGAGCGCAAGGCTCCGCCCACTTTCGATGTGGTTATCGAGTTGCGCGACCGTAACAATTTAGTTATTCACAAAAATGTGGCCAACGCCGTTGATGCTATGTTGCGTGGGAGTGAGTATTCGCCCCTTTTGCGTACTCGTGAGGCTTCTGATGAACCTTCTGAGGTTGCAGAAGTTATTTCACAAAGGCCGACGGAGATTGTTCAAAGGTCAGCGGAGATGGCTGGAGTTGAGGTTGAGCCACCTCGCCCTCTGCGTGGATTGCAGGGTAGTTTAGAAGAACGTTTTGCCCATCTGCGTCGCGATCATTACAAGGATGAGGATGGTGAAATAACTCTGGCGGAGTTCGAGCCTGAAACCCGCTTTCAAGCAAACAAGAAAGTAGCTATATTTCCCGCATCTATAAGTACCTCTCGTCTGGACAAGTTAATAAAATTGTTGTGTTTGCCCGCTAGGATTGTCGATTCGTGGCAAGAGGCCGAGATATGTCTCGCTCTCAAGGGGGCTGACAAAAAAGATGTGAGCCTATTTACGACTATTTACAGAAATAATCTGCCCGTCTATTTTATCAAAGAGAACAATTGGTTGAAGATGAAAAATTTTCTGGAGGATTATTTTTCTTCTTCGGTTTTGACCGAAAATGAGTTAGCCAGGATTGAAGTAGAAGAGGCCATTAAGTTATTCAAATCGAGTGGCAAGCCGTGTAATCTCTTACCGCAAAATAAAGCTTTGCGCCGTATGCAGGTGGCTATGATAACTGATGCTGGTCTGCGCTCTATCTGTTTGGGATCAGAGAAAGATTGTTACGTGCGTATTTACGGTAATTCACCCCGTGAGAGGATTGTTTGATGTCCAGAGGTCTATTCATAACTTTAGAGGGGCCAGAAGGTTGTGGAAAGTCGAGCCAGGCCAAACTTTTAGTGAAAAAAATAAATAACTTAGGTTTTAAGGCTGTTTGTTCTCATGAACCTGGCGGA
>JAFSXH010000309.1 GCA_017444165.1 bacterium
AGGGCGATTATGAGCTTCCCAATCGCGCAGACTGCGTCCAGTCTGATCTAGGTAGTAGGCCTTCATCTGCTCAGGAGTCATCTCAGGTGTGACAGTTACGGGTACTTGGTTGTGTTTATCCATTTTTCACTCCTATTTCTCTTCTTTAGCTTTTTTAGTGGCACGTTGGCGCGGCATAAATTCGAAGCGATAGCGGCCACTAGTCTCATTTAGGACTATTGCCCCTGTGAAATTTTTATTATATTTAGAGACGAAGTCGTTGTACATTTCGGTCTTACCTTCTTGTAAGAGCAAGGCCAATTCCTCGTGGCTAAGGGGACGCTGGCAGATAATGCGCGGTATATTTAAGCCCTTGCGGTGAGCTCCACTGCGCACACAGTTCTGCTGACAGACGTAAGCCGATGGAGTCTCAAATACCTGGCAATTGCTGTCAAAAGGACATATCCCTAAAACTTCTCCACTGACGGGCAGATCGACATCTGGAAGATCCAGACTCTGACCCTTCTCAGTCTCAGTGACAACTTCACCATCTCTTATTAACAATTTAGCCTTGTAAGTTTGTGTACCCGTCCCCTTAAAACCTTCCAAATAGGGGGTCTCTCCCGAATTCAAGAGTTCTTTTACTGTTTGTTTATCTAAGTAGCGGCCGTTGCGATCCTTCCAGAGTATAAAATCGCAAGTATGCTCCTCCTTTTTGCCATTGCGATTGCCCGCACAGATGTAATACCTCACCCCTTCGTACACCTGGTGTTCATGGCAGAGGGGACAGGGTCCCAAAGGTTCCTCGCCAGCGTAAAGATCTTCATATTGGAAGGTCTTGGCTTTATCGACGATCTCACAAGTGTAGTCTACAATATCTTGCATGTACTTTTTGCGAGCATATTGGCCCTGTTCCACTTGGTTGAGGTTGTACTCCATCTGACCTGTAAGTTCAGCTGAAGCTAAACGTTTACATTCTATGCGTTGCAGGAGATCTATCAGAATAATGCCTTTGACCGTAGCTTTTAGAGCTTTATCTGCTCTCTCTGCATATTTTCTGGTAATTAGAGCCTCAATGATCTCGGCGCGAGTGGCTGGTGTACCTAAGCCCATCTCTTTAATGGCTAAAGACAGCGATTCATCCTCTACTTGTTTGCCAGCATTCTCCATGAGGCTCAACAGCCGCGCTTCACTTATGCGAGCTGGAGGCTGAGTTACCTCATCTTCTAACTTACAATCGGTATTTATAACTTTAGTATCTTTATCTGGCAGGGGAGTGAGATTTTGGTCTTTCTCTTGACTCTCTCGTCCATAGACGGCTTGCCAACCTTCTTCTTTTATGTAACTGGAGCGCGTTTTGAAATAAAAAGTCTCTCGACCTTTTTTCACTTTGGTTACGCGCTCTATCTTTATCTTAATGGACACTGGCATAAAGGCGGCCAAGAAGCGGCGCACGATAAGGTTGTAAATTTTAGCTTCATCCTCGCGCAGATTACCGCTGGCCATCTGTAAAGTTGGAATGATAGCAAAGTGATCGCTGATAGCCTTATCGTTGAATATCTTACCGTAATTTAAAAGTTTCTCTTGCTCATTGATAAGCGCGGCGAATTTGCCATAGAGTGAAAAATCTAAATAACCATCGACACCACGAGAGCGGTTGTTAGAGAACATTCCCAATAATTGGCGCACTGTGGCTACGTAATCGCTGGGCAGACATTTGGAAGAGGTACGGGGATAAGTTATTAATTTGTGGGTCTCATAGAGGCTTTGAGCGGCGTTTAGAGTGTGTTTGGCTGACATACCGAAGCGTCTGTTAGCCTCTCTCTGCAAAGTGGTCAGATCGAAGAGGCCAGGAGCGGAGATCTTTTCGGGAGTTTGGGTTTCGTTGGCTATACCTTCGCGACCAGATACCGATTCTATTATGTGCTGAGCTTTATCTCTGTCTAATATCCAATCTTCTTTGTGGCATTCATCGCTCTTGCTGAATTTGGGATCGAACCAGGTTGCTTCATAAGTTGGGGAATCTTCGTCCTGGGGGAGGAGGGCAAAAGTTGCTTTGACTTTCCAGAATGGCGAGGGTCTGAAGGTGAGGATCTCCAGCTCTCTGGAGGTCAGCATAGCCAAAGTAGGGGTTTGAACGCGTCCCGCCGACCAGGAGGTATTTTCGTTGCGCGTCTTCATCCGTCTAGTGAGGGCGCGGGTGGCGTTTATGCCTATGAGCCAGTCGGCTTCGGAGCGGCATTGGGCGGCTTTGTATAAGTTTTCGTAATCTTTGCCTGGGCGCAAATTAGCAAACTCTGTGCGGATAGATTCGGCCGTCATTGACTGGAGCCAGAGGCGCAGGATAGGCTTTTTAGATTTGCAGTAATTGACGATTTCACGGAAGATCAACTCACCTTCACGCCCTGCATCGCAGGCATTGACGAGGGCTTCCACATCTTTGCGTTTTATCAATTTAGAGATAACTTTGATCCTGGCAGCGCATTTATCTTTAATTTTGTACTTGAATTCATCAGGCAAAATGGGTAGAGTTTCCAACAGCCAGGGCTTATATTTTGCGTCTATCTCTTCGGGTGGAATGAATTCTAAGAGGTGGCCCACAGCCCAGGTTATAATCTGAGAATCGCTCTCTAAATATTCCTTTTCGTTAGTAAAACCGCCTAGAGCTTTAGCAATATCCTTAGCTACACTGGGTTTTTCTGCGATAATTAAGATCTTAGACAAGCGAGCCTCCTAAAAGGGTGATTAGATCCCTAAAAATAAAATCGCAGACTATTCTATTCTTAAGTTTTTAGTAGTCAAGGAAAATTAAGTGCTATCTGAGCTGGTAATTAAAAATTTTGCTTTGGTGGAAGATGTGACTTTCACTTTTACTGAAGGCCTAAATATTTTGACGGGTGAGACGGGGGCTGGTAAATCGTTAATTATTGAGGCTATGGGTTTTCTGTTGGGGGCCAACTTGAAAGAAAAACCTCTGCGCACGGGAGCAGCGAGTGGCTTTGTAGCCGCTCATTTTACCGATCTTCCTGAAGAAGTTGAGCTCTATTTGCATGATTTAGGTTGCGAACTTTCCGACAACGAATTGATCTTAAGCCGCGATTTTAAGGCGGTAGGCAAGACGTGCTGTCGCTTAAATGAAAGGCCTGTAACGCTCTCTACTCTGCGCGAATTGGGAACTATGTTAGTCGATCTCCACGGACAGCACCAGCAGTACTCCCTCTTGCGCTCCAGCGATCATCTCAAAGTTTTAGATCGTTATGTTATCTCTAAAAATGAAAATTTTCTCAAGTTACAGAGTGAGTATATTAGGATCTTTAAGCAAATCAGCTCACTTCGCCGAGAGCTGGAAGATCTTCAGCAAAATGAGAGATCGCGTCTGCGCGAGATCGATTGGACACGCCATGAATTAGAAGAGATTGAAGGTGTCGATCCTATTTTGGGGGAGGATGAAAGTTTGCAAAATGAGATCCGTACCTTAAGTGCGGCTTCTCAGTTGCGCAATGGAGCTTATGAAGCGCATGCTCAACTTAATGGAGAGGGGGGCGCACGCGATAGGCTCTCTCAGGTCTGTGACGATATTGCCCATTTAGTGCCGTTGGATAATCGATTAGAGGGGATAGAGAAGGGGTTAAATGAGGCCCTGGCTATAATCGATGACAGTATTTACGAGTTGAGTAATTATGCTGATACCATTTCTGCTGATGAAGATTTGTTAGAAGAGAAACATAATCGCCTGGAGAGTCTTCGCCGTCTGATGCGCAAATATGGACCAGGCATAGCAGAAGTTTTAGAATACAAGGACAATTTAATCAGCAAGTTAGCCCAATTGGAAAATAGTACGTATAGGGTCAGCCACTTAGAAGAGGATATCGCTAAATTAAAGATCAGTGAAGAGGAACTTCTCGAACGCATATCCGTTGAACGCCAAGCTAAGGCCCTTCTTCTAGCAAAAGCCGTTGAGGAGGAGCTCGCCCAGTTGGGAATGGCCCAGTGCCGTTTTGAAGTGATGATTAAACGCAAAGAGATAAGTATCTCTGGTTGGGACAATGTGGAGTTTGTCATCTCTCCCAATCCTGGTGAAGAGGCTAAACCTCTGATCGCTATCGCCTCTGGCGGTGAGATCTCGCGCATAATGTTAGCTATGTTGACTTTATTTTCTGAATTTCAAAAGACTTCAACTTTCTTCTTTGATGAGATAGATGCTGGTTTAGGAGGAAGAGCCGCTCAGGCCGTAGCCAATCGTCTGCGCAAATTGGCTGATAATGCCCAAGTTATCTGCGTAACTCACCAGGCAATTTTAGCTGTGGCGGGTCAATGTCACCACCATCTTTACAAAGAGGTAAACCAGGGGCGCACTTCTACCCATGTAGTTATCTTGGAGGGAGAGGAGCGCGAAGAGGAGATTGCTAGAATGTTGAGCGGAGATACCTCAAGTAAAGAAGCTCTGGAACATGCCCGTTCACTTTTGCAGGGAGCTGGTCGGTAATAAAAAAGATACAAGTTTCCTATGGTAAAGAAGACTAAGTTAAATAACGGTATTACCGTCTTAAGTGACAGCGTTCCTGAGGTTGCTACCTGTTCTTTGGGCTTTTGGTTTAGCGTAGGAACTCGCTGGGATAAGCCCGATCGTTTGGGTTTGGCTCATTTCGCCGAACACATGCTCTTTAAGGGCACGCAGACGCGCTCGGCTCTAAAATTGGCCCAAGATATGGATCTGCTCGGTGGGCGGATGAATGCTTTCACTGAACAGGAGCAGACTTGTTTTTACACTGTCTCTCTGAGCGAACATCTTGAGGCCTCTTTGGAGTTGCTCTGCGATATGTACCTCAATTCCACTTTAGATCCTGAAGAGCTGGAGCGGGAGAAGAGCGTCGTCTGTGAAGAGATCAAAATGGTAGAAGATTCTCCCGACGAGCTGGCTTCGGATATCTTTTATGAGACGATCTGGCCCGATCACCCTTTGGGAAAACCTATTCAAGGTACGGTCGATATAGTTAAGAGCTTTGGTCGAGAGATGCTCTTGGATTATTACGCCACTTATTTTGTGCCTAATCGTCTTTTAATATCGGCTTCCGGCAATATTGAACATGAACATCTTGTAGAATTGGCAGAAAAGTTTCTGGGCCATCTCTCCGCTAAAGATGAGTCAAATTTAGATTTAAATAATCTGCCTGGTGGCCTGCCCCAGTCGCAATATGTAAAAATTGTCAAAAAACATCCCACCGAGCAGGTCAGTCTCTGCTATGGTGGTCAGGCCCTCTCTTTGAGCGATCCTAGATTGTGTACACTTTCCGTTTTGGATAGTGTGCTGGGTGGCTCTCTCTCCTGTCGCCTCTTTCAGGAGATCAGAGAGAAGAGCGGTTTAGCCTATTCTGTAGAGACTTTTCGTTCTTCTTACTACGATACGGGGCTCTTTGGGGTGGAGGTCGGTACATCTGGAGCTAATGTTGGGGCTGTTTTGGAGATGATAGATCGCATTTTTGCTGATATTCGCCGTGAAGGTATAACAGCCGAAGAGCTGGAGAGATCGCGCCAACATTTGAAAAGCTCTCTGGCTTTAGATATGGAGTCCACTTACGGTCGTATGGGATATTTAGTCTCCAGTGAGAGGATCTATGGTCGTTATGTTGGTTTGAAAGAAGCTTGCAAATTTATAGATGAGGTTGATAGAGATAAAGTCATAGACTTAGCTAGAGAATGTTTGGATACCGATAGATATTCTTTAGTTGTTTTAGGACCAGTCGATTAAAGATAGATTAATGAGGAGGTTATTAAATTGATGGATAGTCTAAATTCTGTTCCTGTGGTAGTTTCTGGAGCTACAGGAAGAATGGGACGAGAGATTGTACGCACCATTCTGGAACAAGTAGGTTTTGAACTGGTAGCCGCTCTGGGCCATGCTAGGAGCTTGGGTGAAGATATTGGTGAGTTAGTTACTGGCGAACCTTGTGGAGTCTTGGTTTCTACAGATATTGACGAGGCTATGCAGGCCGCTCGCGGTGGCATCTTGATCGAGGTATCTACAGGTAGTTTTGTGCGCGATGTAGTTCTCAAAGCTATTGAGTATAATGTGGCTTGTGTAATCGGCACAACGGGAGTTTCCAATGTCGATATGGATGAAATTACTACCATAGCTAATGCTAAACATCATCCCGTTCTTTTTGTCCCTAATTTTGCTATGGGTGCAGTTTTGATGATCAAGTTTGCTAAGATGGCCTCTAAATATTTCCGTTGGGCTGAAATTATTGAAAAGCACCACGAGAGAAAATTAGATGCTCCTTCGGGAACGGCTATCCATACGGCTGAATCTATGGCTCGCGCCAGTGGAGGCAATTTCCGCTCACCTATCGAGGGACAGGAATCTGTCAAAGGGGCTAGAGGAGGAAAATTGGGAGGGGTTACTATTCACTCTATGCGTATGCCTGGATTTTTGGCTAGTCAAGATGTCGTTTTGGGCAGTCAGGGAGAGACTCTGACCATATCTCATCAGGCCATTTCCCGCGAATGTTTTATGTCGGGAGTAGTTTTGGCTATTCAAAAAATTCGCTCTATCGATGGAGTAGTAGTCGGTTTAGAGAATGTCATAGATTGATCTTTGGAGAGAAAAATTTTGAAAAAATACAATTTTGCTGTTGTCGGTGCTACTGGTTTAGTGGGTAGCACTATGCTTAAGATTTTAGGCGAAACCTCTCTGCCCATCGGTTCAGTGAGAGCTTTAGCAACAGGGCGATCTAAGGGCAGTTATGTAGATTTTCGTGAGGAGAAGATCCTTGTCGAAGATGTGGCCCAATCGTCTTTTAAAGGCGTAGATATTGCTCTCTTCGCTGGCGGTGAGATCGCTAGTACCGATTTTGCTCCTCGCGCCGTTGAAGAAGGAGCGGTAGTCATAGATAACTCTTCGGCTTATCGCCAAGATCCTCAAGTGCCTTTAGTTGTACCTGAAGTCAACGCTTCCGCTTTAAATGGTGGAGCCAGATTGATCGCCAATCCCAACTGTTCAACTATCCAGATGATCTCTATCTTAGGTCCTCTTCATCGTGCTTGGGAGGTTACAGGTGTGAGCGTGGCCACTTACCAGTCGGTATCAGGGGCTGGTAAGAACGGTTTGGATGAGTTGCGTGGACAGACTGAGCAATTTTTGAAAGGTGGAGTTAGTTTAGATTCTAAAACCTTTCCTCGTCAGATAGCCATTAATCTCTTTCCTCAGATCGGCTCGTTTAATGAAGATGGTCTCTCTACCGAAGAGGAAAAGATGGTCTTAGAGACGCGCAAGATCTTGTCTTTACCCGCTTTGCCTGTTTTAGCCACCTGTGTGCGTGTCCCTGTATTCTTTGCTCACTCTGAAGCCTTGCAGATAAGTTTTTCCCAAGAATCTTCTCCAGAGAAGGCTAGAGAACTCCTGAAGAAGGCTCCTGATGTTGAAGTCGTTGACGATCTTATCAATGGTGTCTACCCAACTCCGATAGATGCTGAGGGTCAAGATAAGGTCTTGGTCGGTCGTATTCGTCGCGATCCCACTCGTCCCAATGGTTTATCAATGTGGGTGGTAGCCGATAATCTGCGCAAAGGGGCGGCAACTAATGCCGTCAATATTGCCTAAGCTCTGATCGCTAGGTGGAATTAAAGTGAAGGGCATCATCATTCAAAAATTTGGAGGAACCTCCGTAGCTAGTGTGACTGGCTGGCGAGCTTTGGCCGAGAAGGTCAAAGAGGTGGTCAATGAAGGCAAAAATCCCGTTCTAGTCGTTTCTGCCATGGGCCGCCGTCCCGCTCCATACGCTACAGATACTCTTTTGAGCTTGATAAACTCTTATAGCGACCAAGATTGCAAAGAAGAGAAAGATATGCTTATGGCCTGCGGAGAGATCATCTCTACTGTGGTCGTCAGCCACTTCTTGCGCAGTTTAGGTCTCCAGGCTGAGGCCTTTGATGGGGCCAAGGCGGGTATTTCGGCCGAGGGCCAGTATGGAGAGGCTAGGATCAACAGTATCGATCCTAGTAGAATTTTGAAATCTCTCTCTGAGGGAAAGATTCCCGTTATTGCTGGTTTTCAAGGCATAAATGCGCAAGGTGAAATAGTAACATTGGGACGCGGTGGGAGTGATACCACGGCAGTAGCCATAGGGGCGGCTCTACAGGCCGAAAGAGTAGACATATTTACAGATGTGGAAGGCATCATGACCGCCGATCCGCGCTTGGTTGATACGTCCAAAGTTATGGATAATATCAGTTACATGGAGATCGGCGAGATGGCCAACGAAGGGGCCAAAGTCTTACACCCCCGCTCTGTGGATATATCTCAGACACACAACCTTCCTCTGCGCGTGCGCTCTACATTTAGCAATTTTCACGGTACAGATGTCGTAGCCGATGTTCCTATAGCGGATCGCCCTCTGCAAAAAGAGCGTCTAGTGACGGGCGTTGTCAGTGTGGCTGGCTATGTCATGCTGGATATTGAACTCAACGAGGGGAGCAACTTACCTGAGCGCAGGCTGAACGTCTTTGAGGCTTTAGCCAAAGCTATGCTCTCTTTGGATATGATCAACATTACTGCTAATAGGATCTGTTGCCTCATTAAGAGCAGTGAGCTCAATACGGCTAAAAAGCTCCTGGAGAGTATGCAGTATAGTTTTTCCATGCGCTTAGGCTGTGGCAAGATCTCTATTGTCGGTCAAGCTATGCGTGGTCAACCTGGAGTCATGATGCGTCTCTGCAGAGCCCTCAACAGTCGTGGAGTAGAACTTTACTACAGCACAGATTCGCACATTACAATATCTGCCGTAGTTCCTGAGAGCAAGTTAGCTCTGGCGGCCCAGGCTCTGCATAGCGAGTTCGGACTAGATTAATTCCAGGTTCTTTTGTCGTTTTCGGCCTCTTTTTCTTGCAGAGCTTTGGCGAGATCTATATCGAAATGATTGGCTAGATCGAGGAGATAACTCAAGACATCGGCCATCTCTTCGGCTAGATTGTGTCTCTCTTTGTTAGAAGCGGCACTTTCATCGAAGAGGTGGCGTGTTTTGCGTATAGCTTTGGCCATTTCGCCTACTTCTTCACTGAAGAGGAGAAATGTCTCTAAATCAGAGGCCTTGTCAAAGCCCCTCTCGATACATTTTAGACG
>JAFSXH010000026.1 GCA_017444165.1 bacterium
ATAAAAGGAACTGGCCGCCACGAAAATAGAGTGCAAGAGATAACCGATATTTCTCGTCAATTGAAGACTTTGGCTAAGGAGTTTCGTGTCCCTATTATTGCTCTTTCACAACTTTCGCGTAATTTGGAATCGCGCCAAGATAAAAGGCCTATGTTATCCGATCTGCGCGAATCTGGAGCTATCGAACAGGATGCAGATTTAGTGACATTTTTGTACCGTGATGAATATTACAATAAACAGAGTTCAGAAAAAAATATAGCCGAGGTTATCATTGCCAAACACCGCAATGGTCCTATCGGTTCTTTAAAACTAGAATTTATTAAAGAGTTTGGTTGTTTTCGCAATTTGGAGAGTGAACGCGAATTTAAATATGATGTACCTTTACCAGATAATAGTCCCGATTAATTGGAGGTGAGTAGAGATGAATTTGCTGAGAAAAATCGCAATTTTAAGTTTAATATTATTTTGTTCCCCCGTAAGTTTAGCCGAATTTACTCCTGAAGAGCAATTCCCCATTAATGGTGATGTAGATGTTTATATTCCTGAGAGTGATACACCCGTAAGATCTAAGGCGCAAACGGAGATAACTCCCGTTGAAGCTCAAGTTAAAGAAGAGGTCAGCAGAGTTTTACAGGAGCTGTATAAGGCTTATCAAGATAAGGATGTAGATAAAGTTTTGAAGATGATGCGTCCTTTTTTTGAAAACAATGCTACCGAGTACGCTTCACGTCATAAAGATAACGATCATGCTTTCAAAGATGTTATTTGGGCTTATGAGTCTTTTATTAAAGATGTTATTGAACATAAGGACTATCACTTAGATCCCTTTACTCTGGAATTCTGTACCTTTAACCAGTTGAAAGATGGTCGTGTAGAGGTCAGTTCGCCTGTACCCATAATCGGCACTAAGCCTTTAGATTTTGTCGAAGAGAACGAAGAGACGATCCATTACATTACTACTTCTTTGCGTTTAGGCAGATTTATTTTTGCTCGAGAAGATAAAAATTGGCAGATAGTAGAGGTGGACTTATTCTAAAATGGCCGTTCGTCCAGATACTCCAGAGTTTATAAATAATTTATCCGCTCAATTGAGAGATACTTTTGGCAATTTTTTAGACTCTCAAGGAAAAGTCAATTTGAGAGAATTACTTCCTGAAGAGTTAGAGGTCTTCTTTTCAATTTTGGGTGAATCTAAATATCGAGTTGGTCAATTGATGCGCTGGATCTACGTGCGCCGTATCTTTGCTATCGATGAGATGACCGATTTTTCTGCTAAACTTAGGAATCGCCTCAAGTTATTGGCCTCTATTCCTACGCTCTCTTTTACCGATCCTAAATTATCTTTGCAAGATACCTCTAAATTTCTCTTTACGCTAGAAGATGGCAATATGGTAGAGAGCGTTAAAATGCGCTATTTAGAACATTTAGGGCCAGGGCGAGTGGCGGTGTGCATCTCTAGTCAAGTAGGTTGTGCCATGGGGTGTCAATTTTGTGCCTCGGGAAGAGCAGGTTTAGTGCGAAACCTCAAAGCTTGGGAGATAGTCGATCAGGCTCTGCAGATCCAAAAGAAGATCGATGATCTAGAGGAGAGAGTTGCTAACATAGTCTTTATGGGGATAGGTGAGCCTCTGCACAACTTTGACAACGTCCTGCGGGCAGTGCGTTTACTCAATCATGGCGATGGTTTTGGTGTAGGAATGCGCCATATCGCTATTTCTACCAGTGGTATCGTGCCAGGAATTTATCGTCTGGCTGAATTGAAGTATCCTTTAAAGTTGGCTATATCTCTACATGCTACCACCGATAAGTTGCGCAGTGAGATAATGCCCGTCAATAGACGTTGGCCGCTTGAGGAGCTTTTACAGGCCTGTCGTACTTACCAGCAGACGGTAGGACGCAGGATAACTTTTGAATATGTTATGTTAGATCATGTAAATGACAGTTTGGAAGATGCTGAACGTTTGGTGAAGATGCTCAAAGGGATCAGATCTTTAGTAAATTTAATTCCCTGGAATGCTGTAGATCATCCTACCTTTAAACGCAGCAACAAGGAGCGTGTGCGCCAATTTCAAGAGAGGGTGCAGAGTTTGGGGTTGCGCTGTACTCTGCGCCGTGAGAAGGGGTCGGACATAGATGCCGCTTGTGGTCAGTTGCGTTTAAGGCGCACTGCTAATAATATTGAGTAGATATGGATTGGTTGCGTAAATTAGAAAATAAGATTGAAAATCGCATAGAGGGAGTAACTGTAGGGAGAGACCTGCATGTGTATGAGGCGGCTCATATTGTGTGTAGGCTACTTCGTGACAACAAGATTAGATACAACGGAACTGACCTGTTGCCTAATCTGTTTATAGTCCCCTTTGCCGATCCTATGAAAGTTCCCTATGATTATGCCGATAGCCTTATTACGATAGTTAATGATTATTTTGCTCAGAGGCCCTTTAAGTTTTTGACTAAATTTACAGTTCGTCTAGCCTGTCGCAATGCCAATTTTCCAGATGTTGAAGTGGGGTGGGCCGATGAGTTAGGCAAGATCGCTTTGGGATTTGTGGAGTGCATTGAAGGGTCTTGTAAGGGGAGAATCTGGTTTATACCTGTAGGTGGAACTGTAATAG
>JAFSXH010000027.1 GCA_017444165.1 bacterium
AAAGTCCATAATTTTCGGTCTCAGAGCTCTCTTCAGATTCAATGCTCTCTTCAGTCTCGGAACTCTCATCTTCAGATTCGATGCTCTCTTCAGTATCAGAACTCTCATCTTCAGATTCGATGCTCTCTTCAGTCTCGGAACTTTCATCTTCAGATTCAATGCTCTCTTCGGTTTCGGAACTTTCATCTTCAGATTCGATGCTCTCTTCAGTATCAGAACTCTCATCTTCAGATTCAATGCTCTATTCAGTCTCGGAACTCTCATCTTCAGATTCAGTGCTCTCTTTAGTCTCGGAACTCTCATCTTCAGATTCGATGCTCTCTTCGGTTTCGGGTACCTCCTCAGATTCTAAGGAAGTACAATTATAAAATGCGGGTAACCAATAGTAGTTACAGTATCTGGCAAATCGACACTCTCTAGAGATGTACAATAAGCAAATGCGTAATCGCCAATAGTGGTTAGGTTGTTTGGTAGATCTACTTCAACTAGAGATGAACAATCCTTAAATACATTGTTGCCGATCTTAGTTATGTGTTCGGGTAAGATTAAACGATGGCTGGACTCATTTTGTAACAACTCCACCCAGGGCCTGTTGTCGTTGTCTGTATAATCTCTCTCTACATCTAAACCGTAATCATTAACAAGTTCATCCCAAGAGCAGATAAGGTAATTTCTTTTATCATAAAGTCCATATCCTTACTCTTCAGATTCTATCCGCATAGAATGATAATTATGCGCATTACCACCACAACCAGGTAATACTAAAAATAGGATAAGTAGAAAACAAAAAATGCTAAATGCTCTTTCTATCTTCATAAAAACACTCCACTTTTGTCTATTGAAAGGCCCGCCGGGCTATCCAATAGAGTTAATAATCCTCCTTGTAAAGTTTACCTTTTTCAAGATTACACATTGTGAATCGTTAAGCAAAACGGCCAAACGCAACATATCAGGCTTACAACTAAAAAAACTTATGTTTCATTAAATTCGACAAAAGGAAGATTAAGTCTATCAACAAAAATCTCAATCCCGTGGAGTTTAATGAGTTTATCACTAGCTTAGGAAGAACTATAGAATATCTCTTAACAGGGCAGAGTAATTTTCGTCTAGGTGGGACCTCGGAGTTTGCTGTGGCTAATGTCATTGACAATGAGGTTCAGGCGAAGATGGCCCTCAAAGAAGTGCGCCTTTATCTCAAGGAAAATTTTAGTATCGAGATCTTACAACCAGTAATTATTAAATTGGGGCAGGTGCAGACTCTAGATTGGAAGTCTCGTTTAACTTCAGGATTTTTTCATATTGGCAACTGCAGTACTAAGCAGATGGGTCACATTACGGCTCATGAGATAACGGTCGTTCCTGGTTTGGAGAGGGTTAAGTTTAAGTCGGTTATCTGTCATGAATTGACCCACGCTTTTCAGAGTGAGAAGAGGTTACTGCGCAACTTTAAGGGGTACAAAGAGGGGATGGCGCGTTGGACTGAATACCATTTTTTGCTAGATCATCAGCAAGTTGAGGAAGCTCAGAAGTTGCGTCGCTTTGAAATGGTTATTTTAGGAAAGATGCTTAACAAAATTTTAGAATTTGAGAAAGAACATGGACGCGAAGCTACTTCCAGATGGTTGCAAGAGATGGAACTAGAGACTTGAGAGAAGTTTTGTGTTAGAATGCTCACACTATGGTAAAAAATATTTGCTTGCCTCTGACTAAAGAGGTTGTGGAAAGTTTGCACGCTGGTGATGAAGTGCTTTTAAGCGGTGTACTTTATACAGCCCGCGATGCCGCTCATAAACGTCTGTGTGAATTGCACGCTCAAGGTAAACCTTTCCCCTTCGATATAGAGGGAGCTTTGATCTATTACGTAGGTCCTACGCCTGCTCAGCCTGGTAAGGTGGTGGGGAGTGCGGGGCCGACTACTTCCACGCGCATGGATGCGTTTTCACCTACGTTGATCTCTTGTGGTCTGCGCGGTATGCTCGGCAAGGGTGGACGGAGCGGCGAAGTTATTGAGGCCATGAAAAAGTATGGTTGTGTTTATTTTGCGGCTATTGGCGGAGCAGGGGCTTTAATTGCCAAATCTATCAAAAGTGCTGAAATTGTCGCTTGGGAAGATTTAGGTTGTGAAGCTCTGCGGCGCATGGAAGTGGAAAATTTACGCGCTTATGTAGCGATAGATGTTCACGGGAATAACCTTTACAAAAACTAATACGTTGTGTTTGGCAGTTTAGGCCTTTTCGTTGTTCCTCCCGCTCTTCGAGAGGTCGGTTTAACAAAAAGTCAAAACTGCTCTGTGCAGAAGAAATAATAAACTAGAGTTGTGAACTACTGTTAGGAGGAAATTATGCGCAAGTTTTACGTCTTTTTGGGAATGTGTGCGGTCGCTCTCAGTTTACAGAGTGTCAGTTTCGCCCAAGGTCATTACGATGAAAACGGTGAGCCAGTCCAGGATCATGTATGTGTTCATGAGGATGGTTGCGCTCAGGATGAGGCTAGTGTAAAAGAAGCTGAGAAGATTACCCGCGAGTTCCTCATCTGTCTCAAAAAGGGCAACTATGCTAAGGCTTGGCAGTATATCGACAACGAAAGCAGGGACTATTTAATAAATAGTTATACGAGTTTCTTCCCTGAGTTTTGCCAGGAGCACAGGGTTTACGCTAATCAAGTGGCTGTAGATTTTAGCAATGGCAGTTATTTGGCGGAAAAATATTGGAATGAGATGTA
>JAFSXH010000028.1 GCA_017444165.1 bacterium
CCCATGCCGTTATTCTTCCGCCGCCATGCTCAGGAAATTAAAGAAAGTCCCAAAGCTCAGGAATATATCAACCGCATAAACGCGGTACACTCTATGTATTCGGGAGAGATTGCTGAGGCTCTCAACTAATTACTTCCTACAATGCGTAATTATGGCAGTTTTGACTTTTTGGAGAACCGACATTTTTAATTCGTAATGCGTAATGCGTAATTCGTAATTGAGATGAATAAATTATTTTTTCCAAAACGATTACGCATTACGAATTCTTAAGTAAAACTGCCCTAAGCAAACATAATTTATCAGTCTTACAACATAAAAACGCACAGTCCAAACTCACAGCACAACCAATGCGAAGGGAATTCTTTCCACAAACTAGAAAGTGCTGTGGCTTCCCCGATCAGTTCGAGGCGGGACAATTTGCAAAGGACAGTGATAAAATTATGCAGAGCCGCGAGCAAGATTTAATTGCCGCTGTCATTATGGCGGCGGGCAAAGGCACGCGCATGAAATCCGATCTAGCTAAAGTACTCCATCCCGTGTTGGGTCGGCCTATGCTGTTTAAGGTGCTAGAGAGTCTTAAAGAGGTAGATTGCCAATTAAATGTATTAGTTATCGGCCATCAAGGGGATAAAGTTAAAGAAGCCTGTGCCGATTTTACTAATTTGACCTTCGCAGAACAGCCTGTGCAGTTAGGAACTGGTCACGCTTTGCAATGTGCACTCCCTCGTTTGGATAACTTTAATGGCAGAGTACTGATCTTGAGCGGTGATATGCCTCTGATTAGTAAAGATGTGTTACACGCGCTGATCGACAGTTCCATCAACAATGACGAAGCTATGACCTTATTGAGTGCCAACTCCCCTGAGCATAAGGATTTTGGCCGCATCATACGCACTCCTAACGGAGAGGTAGATCGCATCGTTGAAGCTAAGGACTGTACGACTGAGGAGTATCAAGTTACGGAGGTCAATCTCGGGGCCTACTGTGCTAAGGCGGACTTTTTGCGCCAGTATCTGCCTCTATTACAGCCTAGCAACGCTCAAAAAGAGTTGTATCTAACCGATCTCATAAAGTTGGGACGAGAGGCTAAAAAGAAGATCGGAGCCGTAGTAACTGAGGATATAGATTGTGCTCTGGGTGTGAACAGTCGATTCGATCTGGCTAAGGCTACTCAAGTTCTTAAAGAGCGCAAGTTGAGAGAATTGATGTTGTCGGGAGTGAGTGTTTTAGATCCTCAGTCTACCTGGATCGAAGAACAAGTAGAGATCGCCCCCAACACTGAGATTTGGCCAGGAACAATATTGACGGGCAAGACGATCATCGGCAGTGGTTGTGTGATCGGTCCCCATACTCAGATCAAAGACAGTGTCATTGGTGAAGGTTCTTATATCGTCCACTCTGTTTTAGATACAGCTAAAGTAGAAGACAATGTCAAGATAGGTCCATTTGCCTACTTGCGCCCTCAAGCTCACATCTCTTCTGGTGCCAAGGTTGGCGATTTTGTAGAAATTAAAAATTCCAATATCGGCGAAGGAACCAAAGTTCCACACTTGACCTATATTGGAGATACTGATATTGGCAAGAGGACGAATATCGGCTGCGGCACGATAACTTGCAATTACGATGGCAAGCTGAAGCATCGCACCACTATTGGCGATGATGTCTTTATAGGCTCTAATTCTAGTCTGGTAGCTCCAGTTACAGTAGGATCGGGAGCCAAAACGGGAGCGGGGGCGGTTGTCACCCACAATATTCCTGAAGGCAGCGTAGTTATAGGCGTACCCGCCAGACCTATGTAAGGAGAGTGTGTAAGATGAGTGATAATACAAGTTCTAATCTTATCTTTGACGATTTTTCTGAAGATGTAACTGCTCTCAAATCGCTCAGTCCAGAGCATACTCCCAATCATAGGGTAAAGTTGTTCCACGGAAACTCTAATCCAGCTTTGGCTAAAGCTATCTCCGATAGTCTCAAGTTGCCTTTAGGTAAAGCAATGGTGACTACTTTTGCCAATGGTGAGATCCGCGAAGAGATAAAAGAGAGTGTCCGCGGAGCTAGGGTCTTCGTCATTCAGCCCACTTGCGGACGAGTCAACGATTCGCTCATGGAACTTTTGATTATGACCGATGCTCTCAAACGCGCTTCGGCCTATCAAGTCTGTGCGGTTATCCCCTATTACGGTTACGCCAAACAAGAGAAACGCCTCGGACGTGAGCCTATCACCGCCAAATTAGTCGCCAATCTCTTAACTACAGCGGGAGTAGATCGCGTCATAACCTGTGATCTCCACGCGGCGGCTATCCAAGGATTCTTCGATATTCCCGTGGACAACTTGAGTGCTATTCCCATATTTTTGGAGTACATAAAGAGCAAGAATATAAATCGCGAAGATCTGGTGGTCGTCTCCCCCGATGCAGGTGGTGTTACTAGGGCCACTAAATTGGCCGAACAGCTCGGAGCTAAATTGGCTATCATCTTCAAACGCCGTCCTGAACCCGATAAGAGTACGGTCATCGATCTGGTAGGCAAAGTCGCCAATAAGACGTGTATTATCGTTGACGATATGATCTCTACGGGCGGCACTCTGATCGAAGGAGTCAAAGCTCTCAAACGCCACGGAGCTAAGACGGTTTACGCCGCCGTCACTCACGCTCTCTTTGCCTCTAGTGCAGTGAAATTAATAAACAAATCCGCTTTGGAAGAGTTGATAGTTACCGATACTATTCCCATCTCTGAAGAGGCGAAGAAGATGAAGAAGCTCAAGATTCTCTCTGTAGCTAATTTATTTGCTCAAGCTATCGTCAGAACCCAGCTTTATAAGCCTATAAGTCCACTTTTTTTGAAATAAATAATTAATTAACCCTACGCGAACTCTCTTCTAAAAAGTTTTCCTTGACACTATTAGGGAAAATGGCTAAAATTATGCGGCAATTTATCAAAAAAGGGATGAGCGAGTTTGTGGCCTTTCCTCAGGTGTGTGGAAGAGAGGCGTTCGCGGGTTTCGAGGAGGAATATAATGTCCCAGGTTAAGCTGGAAGCGAAAGTTCGTAAAAATACTGGTAAGGGTGTTGCTAGAAAGTTGCGCCGTGAGGGTCGCATCCCTTCAGTGTTGTATGGTCATCACCTCGAAGAGCCAATTATCCTTGATGTAAACTCAAAAGATGTAGAGAAGATCCTGCAAACCAGTGGTAAGACTGCCATTATCAATTTAACTTTTGGTGATGCGAACATTCAGGATCAGTTAGCAATGCTTGTTGATTATCAGCGTAATGTATTTGGCACTAGTCTTTTGCACGTGGACTTCAAGCAGGTTCGCATGGATGAAAAAGTTGTCGCTTCCGTTCCTATTGTGTTAGTCGGTGAGTCTATCGGTGTTAAGGCCGGTGGCGTTTTGGAGCAGCACATACACGAGGTAGAGATTGAGAGTTTGCCCCAGAATATTCCCGCTCACATTGAAATTGATGTTACTAATTTAGACCTCGGTCATCACCTCACAGCCGCTCAGGTGGTCTGCCCCGAAGGTGTCGAACTCAAGAGCAATCCTGAGGAGACTATCGTCAGTGTAGCTATTACCAGAGCCGTAGCCGAGGAGCAGGGTGCTGCTAGTGAAGAAGCTAATGCTGCCCCAGCCGCCGAATAGTATTTTAGACAAAAGAAGAGCATTAGATAGCGGGAGAGTACAAAAAATTGAACGTTGCTAATGCTTTTTTAATTGTCGGTCTAGGCAACCCTGGAGCCGAATATGCTAACACTCGCCACAATTTGGGTTTTCGCGTGGTTGATCTCTTTGCCAAGAAGCAAGGTATAGAGTTCACACAGAAGACGAAACTTTATTGGGCGGGTGTTGGCCGTGTCGGTTCTGCCGATGTAGTGTTGGCTAAACCGCGTACTTTCATGAACCTCTCAGGTAACGCGGTGGTCTCTCTCAATCAAAAGTACGGTTTCAAACCTCAACAACTCATAGTTATCTCCGATGATTTCTGTCTGCCCTTAGGTAGTTTGCGCGTTCGCAAAAGTGGAGGTTCGGGCGGCCATAACGGATTGAATAATATTATTGCCTGTTTGGGAACTAATGAATTTACCAGAGTGCGTCTAGGTATGGGGGCGGCTCCTCAAGGTTCAGATCCTATAAATTTTGTGCTGGGCTCATTTAAGCCCGAAGAGTTTCAACCAATAAACGATCTCATCGTTACAGCCAGCGAAGCCCTGTCGTATATAATTGCCAGCGGCGCAGACGCGGCTATGAACACATTTAATAAGCACTAATTTCGCACAGATCTGCATTTGCGATTTAGGATACAGTTTATGGAGGGATGACATGTTAGGAGCAATAATTGGCGATATAGTCGGTTCTATCTATGAGTTTAACAATATAAGGACTAAAGATTTTCCTTTTTGGGGAATGAAGAACTATTTTACGGATGACAGCGTAATGACTTTAGCAGTGGCTAAAGCCTTAATGGCTGGGGGTAAAGCCGAAGATTTTGTGCAATCTATGCAAGAGTTAGGTCGGCTCTTTCCACGAGCTGGTTATGGTGGACGTTTCAGACATTGGTTAGTAGATCCCAATCCTAAGCCTTACAACAGTTGGGGCAACGGCAGTGCTATGCGCGTCTCTCCTACCGCTTGGGTAGGTAAGACTTTGGAGGAAGTGCAAAATTTAGCTAAGGCCAGTGCTGAAGTGACTCACAATCACCCCGAAGGCATAAAGGGAGCGCAGGCCACAGCTTCGGCCATCTTTTTAGCTCGCACAGGCCACAGTAAAGAAGATATTAAAAATTACATAGTCAAAACTTACAATTACAATCTCAATTTCACTATCGATGAGATCAGATCGACTTACCAGTTTAATGAAAGTTGCCAGGATTCAGTTCCTCAAGCCATCGTGGGCTTCTTAGAGGGTACAGATTTTGTCGATACTATCCGCAATGTTATCTCTATCGGCGGTGATTGCGACACTACGGGAGCTATCGCTGGTGCTATTGCTGAAGGATTTTACGGCATTCCTGGAGGTATCGCTAAAAAAGGTTTACTCTATCTGCCCCAGTCTTTGCGCCAAATTTATGACAATTTCCAGAATTTTCTCAAGGTAAATAGTTGATGGATATTTTAGAAAAATCTTACGCTTGGTGCGTGCAGAAGACTAGAGAGGAAGCTAAAAATTTTTATTACGCCATCTTCCTACTCCCCAAGTCACGCCGAGCGGCTATGTGTGCCGTTTACGCTTTCTTCCGTGAATGTGACGATATAGCCGATGCCCAAAATGTATCTAATCGCCGTCAATCATTGCTAAATTGGAAGGAAGTTCTCAAAAGTAATGCGCCTTCCGATTATCCAGGTCTTTTAGCTTTGAGAGATGCTGTCGACAGATACAAGATCAACCCTCAACATTTCCTCGATCTCATAGATGGCATGATTATGGATCTCGATAATGTGGAGTATAAGACCTTCGATGATCTTTATAATTATTGTTATCGAGCCGCCTCTACGGTCGGTCTGGTCTGTATGAGCATCTTCGGCTATGAAGATCGCCCTGAAGTTCTCAAGATGGCTGAAAAGTTGGGAATCGCCTTCCAGTTGACTAACATTATCCGCGATATTACTCCAGATGCCGCTGAGGGGCGCGTCTATATTCCCGAAGAATTTTTGCACGTCTTCCAACTCACTAAAGAGCAAATTCTAAACAGAAGTTACGATCTGAGCCATATGTCTAGATTGCTCGATTATTTGACGCAGACGGCTGAAGAATATTATCGCTTAGCCGAGTTCCTCCCCTACTTCGTCTCTCCCCAAAGTCGCACTTGTTTGAGAGCTATGATCAACATCTATCACGGTATTTTAGAACATCTGAGGAGTATGGGTGTACGCTCTCTGCGAGAAAAGGCGCGTCTGAGCCTCTTAGAAAAACTTTGGGCTATGCTCAGTGCTTACCTGTTTACCGCATTTGAAAACCTCAAAGAATTATTATGCAAAAGATAAAGACTATCATACTCATGTTTATTGCTATGTTAGGTACGACTATGGGCGATATTTTCATGGCAAAATTGATGAGACCTTACGAAAAGGTAAAATTTAGCGAATTTTCCCAAATTCAAGATTTAGTGATCCATCTGCTGACTAGTCACTTATTTTGGATGGGCATAGGTTGCTTCTTGACCTTCTTCGTACTCTGGCTGACCGTCTTATCTTACGAAGATCTATCCTTCGCTCTGCCCATGACGGCTATAAATTACATTTTAAATGCCATTCTGGTCGGCCCTATGCTAGGCGAAGTTGTCACCCCACTGCGCTGGACAGGCACAATAATCATAGGCGTAGGAGTAATTTTAGTTTCTATAAGTGAGGGCAAAGAGAAGAATAAGCAAGCTAGCGCGTGATCTCAGAGTGATAGAAATAATTGACTAAGACGGGCGGCTTGCCAAAAGGAGCAGGAATAGCATCCTCATTCACCAGGTAAGTCAGCCCATTTTTTTCAGAATAATCTTTGAGCAGAGAATCCAGCATAATCCAATAGCCTCTATCGCCCTTTACGTAAATATCTCGGTATAAATCTAGCAGATGAGGATATTTATATTTAATGTAATTGAGAATCTTTGCCTTATAGTCACCGCGCAGATTGAGGTTTTCTAACCAAACTAAATTACATCTGCCTGTGACAGCCCGCAAAATATGCCTTATATTAGTTATCTCTGGAAAGATAGGCGAGATAAAACAGATCGTTACAATTCCCGCCTCGTAAAATTGGCGCATAGCCTCTAAACGTCGCTCTATGCTCACTGCTAGATCCATATCTTGACGAAAATTTTCATCCAGTGTATTTATTGACCAAGCCACACGCACTTGAGAAAAACTCTTTATCAACTCCAGATCGCGCAAAACAAGATCCGATTTTGTAGTTATACTGATCCTGGCCTCACTATTTTGCAACTCCTCCAATAAAGCCCGTGTGCGCCCATACTTTGCCTCCAGGGGCTGATAAGGATCGGTAACTGAACCTATAAAGATCTCTTTACCAGCGTATTTTTGCGTCTTTTTCAAAACGGGCCAATATTTTACATCAACAAAATCGCCCCACGGCTCAGGGTGATTAGTAAATCTCTTCATGAAAGAGGCGTAACAATATTGGCATTTATGCGCACATCCAACATAAGGATTGGCGGAAAAACCCGCTACTGGCAAGTTAGATTTAGTCAATATGCTTTTACTGGCAATTTCTCTTATCATAGCAAACAAAAAAGGCCTCGTCTTGACAACGAAACCTCAAAATGGTGCGGAGAGAGGGACTCGAACCCTCACGGATAAACCATACGCCCCTCAAACGTACGCGTCTACCAATTCCGCCACCTCCGCAGAACGGGAATATTCTATCTATTCGTGGCTTGACTGTCAAGATCTTAACGTTGTGCGTTTTGCCTACACACTTTTTTATTTAGTAGTGTGGAGTTAATAGTGTGGAGTTATTTTGGAAAGAAAGAATTAATTCATCCCAATTACGAATTACGCATTATGAATTACGAATTAAAAGTAGTCGGCTCACCGCAAAAGACAAAACTTAGTCTATGAATGTGCGTTGTGTTGCAAAAATATTCGCCTTAACTAGAATTGTAGATATTTATCTGGTGGGAACTGTTGATATGTCATTTTTTGAGGCTGTTAAACATGCTTTCGTCTATTGGTTGAATAACAAGGGGCGTGCGTGCAGAAGTGAATATTGGTACTTCTTTCTGTTTTACATTTTGGCGAGATTTGCTGTGCAATTTCTCGATGTTAAATTGGGACTTTCCTTCAGCCTCTCCGATGGGTTCAGTTATGGAATGCTAAACTTCGCGTTTGATATTTTTATGATGGCTCCTAGTCTGACCTTAACTATCAGGCGTTTACACGACACTGGCAGATCTGACGTGTGGTTACTTTCGCTGGCTATTCCCTTCGGTTTTCTGGTCTTTTTATATTTAGTCGCTCAAGATAGCCAACCTGGCGAAAATAAATATGGGCCTAACCCTAAAGATGTAAACTACGAACTGCCGATCAATTTATGTTGATTATTTCGTTTAAGCTAGATTCATAAAGCGTTTTATGATAATATAACTGGAATTTAGTTTTGGAATAAATGTAGGGTTCTCAGGAGGATTTAGATGACTCTTTATAAGGAAGAATACCTTGAAAAGTATTTCGATAATTTCGAATTTTTTGAGCCTAACTGCCGCGATAAGCGTCTGCGCGAGGTGAATATGCGCTCTAAACGCTGTTTAACTTGCCCTGGTTTTGAAAAGTGTCAAACTTTCCCAGAGTTTTGGTTAAAAGGACAAGAAAAGAGGCAGGAGGTAAACGATAGGCTGTAATTTTGGCCTTGAGTGAAGAGTATGCGCGTAGAAAAGCGTTATCCTTATAGTGGAATTTTGGGTGGTACGATGCCTATGGCTATTTATGGCCATTGGGGTGTACCTTTATTATATTTTCCGACCGCTTCTGCCGACTTTGAGGAGTTAGAGCGTTTCGGCATGATCGACGCTCTCTCTGAGCACATCGAGCGCGGTCGCATTAAAGTTTACTCGATAAACAGCATTAACTCGTTGAGCTGGGATAATGAGTCTATAGGGCCCGGCGAGCGTGCCTGGAGACAGGAACTTTATGATCGTTACGTTATCGATGAAGTCGTGCCACAAATTTTCAATGATTGTGGCGGACGTATAGCCTTGGCTACGGCTGGTGCTAGTTTCGGAGCTTACCACGCTATAAATACCCTCTTCCGTCATCACGAGATCTTCCGCTGGTGCATAGGTATGAGCGGCATTTACAATATGAGCTGTTTCTTAGATGGCTACTTCGATGAAAGATGCTATTATCACAATCCTGTGAGTTACATATCCAACCTTTACGATCCCAATATTCGCCGCTCTTTGGATGGATGTAGCATTAACATAATCTGCGGTCAAGGTGCTTGGGAGCGAGTCCATTACAGTCGGGAGATCCACGATGTTATGGATAAAGTTGGTATTCGTCACAACTTTGAACTTTGGGGTTACGATGTATCGCACGATTGGCCTTGGTGGAAGGTACAGATGAACTATTTAGTACCCAAGCTCTTCCCTATCACCTAAGTTAAATGTAATGCAAAAAAAGACACCTGACTTGCGGGTGTCTTTTTTTATTTATTTTATTATTAAAGACTGAATGATCCCTCGCGCATCTTCGGCACACGTCTTAGCTTGTGCTAACGGATTTTTTATAAATACGCGGATAATGCGCTTGTCTTTGTTGGAAATAACGACCCTGTAAACGTAATAAGAATTTGAATCCTTACACTCTACGATAAAATCCGAGAAACCAGCAACATTCTCATCCCCAAACTTTCTGATAATCTTAGCTCCCTCAGGGCGCATATTTTCGACTATCCGCCCAATCTTCTCATTGTATACGTTATGGGAAGCATTAATTTTTATCTCCATACCGCTCTTGCCATTGTAAAAAGAAACTCTATTTTTACTCTCACTTTCGCACTCTTTAGCCATATGGCGGAGAATATCTATAGAAAAATTATAGGGAATATTTTCGTAAGTTTGCAAATACTCTTCTCTAGTTAAATTAGGAACATCAGCCCAAACGCCACAAGAAAGCACAATAAAGGCAAAAATAGCTAAACAAAACTTTACAATTTTCCTCATCATCAAACACCTCCAGACCGATTTTATTTTACAATTTACGTTGCAATTTACAATAATTATTCATTATCACTCACACAAAGATAGTATTCTGACACCGTCACTACACAATCGTCTAGAGGATAATGTTTCGTGTTGCCTGTGATTAATTTAGCATGGCAAAATTTTGCCACTTCGTAGAATGCTCTATCTGATTCATCAGAAAAAGGCACATGATTTAATGGATCGGCGATCACAGATACTCCATCTTTTTCAAATGCGTCTAGAAGAAAATTTATTTGCCAATCTGAAAATTTAAATTTTGGACGAGACAAAACATCGCGATACTCCGCCAATATTCTGTAATCGTAACAAAGTTTTATTCTACCCGCTATAACTTGAGAGACTATGTAAGATGCTTTTCCGTTTGGTGTCCATAGTGCTGAAACTAACACATTTGTATCTAAGACTGCTAACAACTTCTATTCTGCCTTTCAGCACGAGCGTTTTTAATCTCTTCTTCTAATTCTGTTTCAGACATGTACCCATTAGAGGCGGCAATTTTCTTCATGCTGTTGAATGCTATCATTGCTTTTGCTTGTCTAACTGCACGCAAAATATCTTCAAAATTTTCTTCAGAAATATCCAACATCAACAAAGTTGGTTTGCCATTATTTGTTATAATCGCCTCACCATTACGCTGGATATTTTCGCAAATGTTCTTTGTTTTGCTACGCAGTTCTCTTATTGAATAGAAATTCATTAATTTGAACCTCCCATACAATTGTATACTTGATAGTATACACTATTGTAGTTCAGTATCAAATGATTTTATGTCATAATCTGCCCTGTAAACAGTAACCTTGTGCCATAAGCCTTGTAAATTGTGCCTGCGGTTCCAATTAACAATTAGCAATTAGTAATGCGCAACTTCATCTCAATTGCTAATTTCTAATTGCCAATTGTTAATTGCTTGTAAAGTTCCATAAGTCTAGCCACGCAACTGCTTTCGGTCGTCTCTTTTATTGGCAATCCATAGGCTTCCATTACGGCACGGTCGTTGTTTTGGTGGGCTTTGCGCAACTCTGGGGGCATCGTTACATCATCGTAAAGATCGGCTAAAGAACTATCGGGATATTTGGCTCTGGCTTCAAGTATGGCCTGAGCAGTGCGTTCGATCTTGGCTTTCTGCTCTGGTGTAGGGTTGGGCCAAGGGAAGTTGTTGTAGACTATGTTTATGGAATAGCGATAATCACTCTTTAGACGACCAGCAAAAGCTCTCATCCAGGCCATATGAACGTTAGAAGTTAAGATTCCAAAGTGATAAAGGGTAGCGTCAGGACATATAATCGCTGAATTTGTTGCTATCGTATTTTCATCAAAAAAAACTATTGGTATATACTTCCTTCTTTCCGAAGAAGTAGCAGGGATTAAGACATATCTAGTTGGATTTTTCGTCTCTCGAAAAATCGCTGGCTTTAGGGCTAATTTTTGTCTATCTGGAGCTCCATTGAGCCTAGATTCTTGGCAGGCTTCAACTCTCTTTTTTACTTTAGGCATTTGAGAAATTTCGCTAGGACTAGCATCAACAAGCCACAAACAATAACGCCTTCTTCTATTTATAAACTCTTCTGAACCGACAAGTTTTTTTATGTATTTTAAAGCTCGTGGTTCCGTTTTTACAAAATTTTCATAATCTTCTTCTTCAATGATTAAGTGACCGCCATCAGCAGGACGGTTTCCCGTTATCATTTTTGGAACATTACATAATGGATTATTCCTGCTTTCAACAAAAATGTTGAATCCGTCAATTAAATAAGCATTTATACACTCAACTATCTTAAAATTGCCATTATCATACAAATATTTTTTAATATCAGTGACGTAAGAAAAACCTATAATTACACAATATACAGCCGCTTTTTCCGTAGACTCACTATCCCATTTAAAAGTTTTGTAAGCAAAATTAAATTTTATTCCTTGAGCAAAGAGTGGCTTCCATAATATAGCAACTTGCTCTCCCTGGGTTATGGAATTTGTGCTGACAAAAGCCGCCCTTATGTCGGTTGATTGCATATAATCGGCCGCCTTTTTGTACCAACAGGAAACGTAATCTAACTTACCAATGCCTTTCAGGTTATTATCATAAACGAACGTTAAATCATTCTTTTGTTCCTTCGATTGCAAAGAATAGCCCACAAAAGGCGGATTCC
>JAFSXH010000029.1 GCA_017444165.1 bacterium
AGACTCTGTAGAACTCGCGAGCGTCATTTCCGCCTAGAGTCGTCGCGTGGGCTTGTGGGTTTAGATTTTCAGGAGTATTTAGTTCATGAGTATGGACACTAACCAACCATTAAACAGTGAAGAAAACGGCCAAGATATGGCTCAGGCTCTCGAAGAGTTCGAAAACGAGAAGAATGTGAAGCCTGTGCGTAAGGATGATTTTCTCACAGGTAAAGTCATCAGTGTATCCGATAGCGGGGTTTATGTGGATGTAGGATACAAGGTAGATGGTTTTATCCCCGCCAATCAAGTAAGCAGTGTACCTGACGTTTCCCCGTCTGATGTAGTTAAAGTTGGTGATGTTATTAACGTAATGGTACAGAAAGTCGGCGATGGAGATGGTGATGGTGCTAATTTACTCCTCTCCAAGCGCAGGGCTGACAGTGAGACTGCTTGGCGTACTATAGTCAATGCTAAAGAGAAAGATGAAGTTATAACTGCTACTTGTACCGAGCAGGTTAAGGGTGGTTTGATTGTTGATGTAGGCCTGCGCGGTTTCGTTCCCGCCTCTCACGTGGCTCTTCGTCCTGTCAAGGATCTCAGTGAGTTTGTCGGTGAGGCACTTCCTCTCAAGGTTCTCGAAGTGGATCGTAGCCGTCGTAAAGTCGTTCTTTCTCGCAAGAATGCCTTGCAGGAAGAGCGTGAAAAGGCTAAAGAAGAGACCATGAACAAGTTGCAGGAGGGCAGTGTGGTCTCTGGTACAGTTGCCAGATTGACCGACTTTGGTGCTTTCATTAACTTGGGTGGTGTCGATGGTTTGGCCCACATCTCCGAGCTCTCTTGGAGCCGCATTAAGCAACCTAGTGACGTGGTGCAACCTGGACAGAAAGTTGATGTCTTGGTTCTCAAAGTTGATAACGAGAAGAATCGTATTTCTCTGTCTCTTCGCCAGGCCGCTCCCGATCCATGGATGATGGCTTGTGATAAGTACAAAGTCGGTGATACCGTTAAAGGGCGTATTACCCGTTTGGCTCCTAAGTATGCATTCATAGAGGTCGTTCCTGGTTTCGAGGGTCTGATTCCCGTCGGCGAGATGGACCGCAATCACGTCAATAAGCCTACTGATGTTTTGAAGGTTGATCAAGAGGTGGAGGCCGAGGTTATCGATCTCAACCGCGATCAGAGGCGCATGACGTTATCTATCAAGCGTCTGCAACAGGAAAAAGTTCGTGCTAATGAGAGCAACAACAGCGGCAACAATGGCAATGCTGGTCGTATTCGTCACAAAGAGAGTGGCGGCGGAACTATTGCTGAGCAGTTGGCTGCTAAGTTAGGTGGCGAAGATAAGGTCAAAGATATGCTCAAAGGGGATGCCACTGAGAAGTAAGCATCGTTTAGAGATTTGATTTGAAGGGATACCTTTGTTCGGGGTGTCCCTTTTTTAGTACAGACTTTGAGAAAAAGGCGGTGTGTTGTTGGAGAGGAAAAAGAATATTTTTGGACTCACTGGTGGTATTGCTAGTGGCAAGTCGGCTGTGGCGGTAATATTGGCTGAATTGGGAGCGTATATTGTAGATTGTGATCTCATCAGTCGTGAGCTTGTGAGTAAAGGGAGCCAAACTTTAAAAGAAATTGTGCAGATTTTTGGTTCTAGTATCTTATATAGTAATGGTGAATTAAATCGTCAAAAGTTGGCAAAATTGATCTTTGAGAATGAGGAGGCACGGGAAAAATTAAATAGATTAGTTCATCCTCTAATTTGGCAGAGAGCCTTTGAGCAAGCAGAAAAGGGAGTGGAAGAGGGTAAGATCGTTTTTATCGTTGCTCCTCTGCTCTTTGAGCATGGGGCAGAAGCGGCTATGGAGGCGGTATGGGTTGTCAATATCAAGGAAGACCTGCAAATAAAAAGGTTATGTCGGCGCGATAACTTGACTGTACCAGAAGCTAAATTGAGAATTGACGCACAGATGAGTTTAGTTGATAAAGTAGCGAGAGCTTCAGAAGTGATCGATAATAGTGGCAATAGGCAGGAACTTAAAAATAGGGTTAAAGAACTCTGGCAAGAGAAGATCGTGCCGAGGTTGAGTGGTAATTAATCAAGGTTAAGTTTATGGCAAAAAAGAATAAAGGCTCTGATAATGGCGGTAAGGTTATTGCTGTCAATCGTCAAGCCAGACATGAGTATATATTTGAGGAGTTTTTTGAAGCGGGTATATCTCTGGTGGGAACTGAAGTAAAATCGTTGCGCTATGGTAGGTTGAGTATGGTCGATGCCTACGCTGTAGTGGATGATTTTGGTCAAGTTTGGCTCAAGGGGTTAAATATCAGTCGCTGGCAACAGGGCAGTTGTTTCAATCACGATCCTTTGCGAGTGCGCAGGTTGCTCTTGCATCGATCAGAGATTCGCCGTCTGGCGGTAAAGACTCACGAAAAGGGGTTGACTATCGTACCTACTAAGATTTACTTCCAAAAAAATTATATAAAAGTAGAATTAGCCTTAGCCAGAGGCAAAAAATTATATGATAAACGAGAAGCGGAAGCGGCCAAGACTGCCAAGCGCGAAGTAGAGAGAGCTTTGAGTGAAAGGGGGCGTTATTGAAGAGCTGATGAGTAACAATATTCCTTCTGCAACACCTGA
>JAFSXH010000030.1 GCA_017444165.1 bacterium
CTTTATTTTATCGTTTCTTTCTACCGACATGCGTAGCCTAGCCGCTTCAGATCGCCACTCTTTTGCCAAATTTGTGCCAAATTGGTGAGCTATCTCCACCGCTCCGTCAGTCATCTGTCCTAATCCTGCGGCATTGGCATAGGATACTTTGCTGGTATCACCAGAATTTTCCCAGCAGACGATGGCTAAAGCGGGAACGAAGGGTACGTTCAAAGTTTCGCAGATAGTGCTTATTTGACTTTCAACTTGGTTGGCTACGGCGTGATTGCGCTTTAAATTGTGGCGATCAGTACGATGGTAGATCACATACTGATAGCTCATGATCGCCTTCTTCGCATCCTCTAACTCTTGCTCATCATAATTGGGCAAGAACGCTTTCAGGCCGTCTTCTATGGCCGCTAATTCTTTTTTATTGTATTTTTGTTTATAATACTCTTCGAGCAGAGAAGCACCGTGCAAATATGGAGAACTGTCAATTTTGAAGGTCTGCTCCCTGGAAGAACTAGGTTTAATCTGTATCTGATTGCCTACCGTGACTGGAACTGGAGGCTCTTTGTCTTCCGAAGTGCAAGAGATACCAGCCGCAACTAGAGCCGATAAGGAACAAGTCAAGGCTAATTTATGTATAAATTTATAAAAATCAAAACACATAACTATTACTTTACCTAAAAAGAATCTTCTTTCCTTTAGAGTATTGTTTCCTAACTTTGAGTGGGGGAGTTTTTCATGGATAAAAAACACAATCATAACACTGGTCACTGGGGAGAGGAGATGGCCTGTAAGTATATCCAAAGTTTAGGTTGGCAAGTTTTGGAGCGCAATTGTGTTTTGCGCTTTCCTGGAGTGCGTCAAAGTGTAGGGGAGATCGATATCGTCGCTAAATGTGCGGATGTTATAGTTTTTATTGAAGTAAAGGCGCGGAATGGATCTAAGTTCGGAGGATCGCTGGAGGCGATAACTTTTGCCAAAGAAAAGAAGTTGCGCCTATTGGCAGAGGTGTACATGCGCAGGCATTATCCTGATAATTCTCGTCGTTTCGATGTGATCGGCATAGACTGCTTTGGAGGACAGGTTAAACTCACGCATATTGAAAACGCTTTCGCTGGGTAAGTTGTAGGTTGTGTCTGAAGTTTGTTCTTTTAAGGTGAATCAACTTTTTAAATTTGTAATTCATAATGCGTAATTCGTAATTGAAATGAATTAATTATTTCTTTCCCAAATAATTGCACATTACTAATTGCTAATTGACACTGCTCCATTTGAACGCAACATATCAGTCTTACAATTTGAAAGCACAAATGATAAAGGGAAATTTGACACAACCCCCTTTCTGTGCTAAATTTCCCGAAGTAAAACCGTTGATGAAGAGTAAGTAGCTTCTGTCCCTTCTCTAAGAGAGAATCGCTGATGGTGTGATGGCGGTGGAGAACATAGGGGTGAATGGACTTCGGAGGGCGATCAGAACGGGCTTTTGAGTTCTAGTATGTGAGACGGGGCATGACTCCCCGTTAAAAAAGGTCTGCATATGTTAGTATGCGTAAAGTGGGTGCGAGTTTTGCGCCAAGCCGGGTGGCACCGCAGGATCTACGTCCTGTCCCAGCATTTAGTTTAGTTTGCAGGGACAGATTTTTTTTGTCTTTTTTGAGGATCTGCTCTGCGGTTATTGGTGAAAGGAATATTTTTATGAGTGAGATTCCCTACAAGATTTATTTAAATGAGAGTGAAATGCCCGAGACTTGGTATAATTTGCGTGCCGATATGGCTCACAAGCCCGCTCCGCTTTTGAATCCTGCTACTTTGGAACCTATGACTGCTCAAGAATTGGGTGGTGTCTTTTGTGAGGAGTTAGTCAAGCAAGAGTTAGACGAGACCACGCCTTATTACGAGATTCCTCAGGAGATCCGCGACTTTTATAAGATGTACCGTCCCTCTCCTCTGGTTCGCGCCTATTGTTTGGAGAAGAAGTTACAGACCCCAGCTAAGATATACTATAAATTTGAAGGCAATAATACCAGCGGAAGCCACAAGCTCAATTCGGCTATTGCTCAGGCTTATTACGCTAAGAAGCAAGGTTTGAGAGGTGTGACTACAGAGACTGGAGCGGGCCAGTGGGGTACAGCCCTCTCTATGGCTTGTGCCTATTTAGAGTTAGATTGTAAGGTCTTTATGGTCAAGGTTTCTTACGAGCAGAAGCCTTTCCGCCGTGAGGTTATGCGCACCTATGGAGCTTCAGTTACTCCCTCTCCCTCTAATGAAACTCAAGTTGGAAGGAAGATCTTAGCCGAACATCCAGATACTACGGGAAGTTTGGGTTGTGCCATATCTGAGGCTGTAGAGGTGGCGGTAACTAATCCTGGTTATCGTTATGTATTGGGAAGTGTTCTCAATCAAGTGTTGCTCCACCAATCGGTTATCGGTTTAGAGGCTAAGATAGCCATGGATAAATACGGTATTAAGCCCGATGTAATTATCGGTTGTGCCGGTGGTGGCTCTAATTTGGGTGGTTTGATCGCTCCATTTATGGGCGAAAAGTTGCGCGGTGAGGCCGATTATCGTATTGTGGCTGTAGAACCAGCCTCTTGTCCCAGCTTTACTAGAGGAGTCTTCGCTTATGATTTCTGCGATACTGGTAATATCTGCCCCTTAGCTAAGATGTACACTTTAGGTTCTAGCTTTATTCCCTCGGCTAACCACGCGGGTGGTCTGCGCTTCCACGGTATGAGTACTACCTTGTCTCAGCTCTACCATGACGGCTTTATGGAGGCTATTTCTGTTGCTCAGACGGATGTCTTTGAAGCGGCTCAGACGTTTGCCAGAGTTGAAGGCATTTTGCCCGCTCCTGAGAGTTCCCACGCTATTTTAGCGGCTATGAATGAAGCTATTCGCTGTCGTGAGTCGGGAGAGGAGAAGACGATTCTCTTCGGTTTGACTGGTACTGGATACTTCGATTTAGTGGCTTACAAGCAATTTAACGATGGTACGATGAGCGATTATATCCCTACAGATGAGGATCTCCAGATCTCTATCTCCAAACTTCCTAAAGTGGATAAATAATGCCAATTTTAACTACTCTCGAGGAACTTTACAAGTTCGGTCCTGGCCCTTCCAGTTCCCACACCATGGGGCCCATGATAGCTGGTTACAACTTTTATAAACTGGCTTGTCAGCTCTCTTTAGAAGAACTCTCTCGAGCTACTGAGCTGAAGATAGAACTTTTAGGGAGTTTGAGTGCTACTGGCAAGGGACACGGCACAGATCGAGCTGTCTTGGCGGGTGTTTTGGGTAAGACTCCCGACAATTGCGATCCCCGATTCTTGGATGAGTTGGCCCAGGAGCGTTGCAAAAAGCACGCTTTAGACATAAAGAGCTTTCACGCCAATTTGAGCGTGGATGATGTCGTTTATGGGCCTACTGTGGGTAAGTTTCCTCATCCCAACACGATGCGTTTTGCTGCATTCCGGAACGGCGAATTGCTGGAATGTGTCCGCGCTTTTTCCATTGGAGGCGGTTCAGTCCGGTTTGAAACGGATTCGCCGGATGAGGAGGCGGAGTTTTATCCGGAAAAAAATCTGGC
>JAFSXH010000031.1 GCA_017444165.1 bacterium
ACTGCAACCAAAGATACGTTCGCTGTTAAGCAATTTGTTGACTCATTTTGGAATGAACCAGGGCTAAAAAGAAGCCTTGATAAAGTTTATGAAATTATCGTATATTCTTTGTTTTCTACTCTTTTGGAAGTGCTCGATTTAAAAATAGAAATATCGATAAATGAAGATCACTTTGATATTTTAAGTGAGTTTGATGATTTTTCAAAAAAGGTAATGTGCTTAGATTTTTCGAGGCCTAAAAATTTTCAAAATGCTCGTGTATATAGAGTTGGTGTTACTAACGCAGCAGACAGAGGATTGGATATGTATTCCAATTGGGGACCAGCGATTCAAGTTAAACATTTAAGTCTAGATGTATCTCTAGCTGAAGATATAGTAAACAGTGTTTCTAGTGACAGGGTTATAATTGTATGTAAATATGCAGAACGTGACATTATTGTTTCACTGCTTACTCAGATCGGTTGGAGAAATCATATACAAAGCATCGTAACTGAGAATGATCTTGTTTTATGGTATAATAAAGCACTGCGTGGAAAATATTCTGATATTATGGGAGATAATTTAATAAGTTGCTTGTGTAACGAAATAATGGAAGAGTTCCCTTCTGTTAATGAGCTTCCTGACATATTAAAGGAACGCCACTACGAAAACATATCGGATCCATATTGGGTATAAAAAGTTTTGTTTGTTAGAATTTTTTTTAAATTACTGGTTAAAAAATCTCTTTCGATTGTGTTTTAAGTAATTATGGATTGGGGAGGCTTTTTCTTGAATCGTAGATCCTGGTTCTTGTTCCTCTTAGTCTTGTCTTTTGCGTTCTTCTTGCGAGGTTGGAGGTTGAGCTTTCCGCAAGAGGTTTACTTTGACGAAACATTTTATGTGCCAGCTGCTGAGAGTTATTTGCAGGGGACTCAGGATGATAACTTTTGTCATCCGCCTTTAGCGAAGATACAGATCGCTTGGGGAATGGTTCTGGGGAGAGCTCTGGGACTTTCTGAGGCTGTTGGGTGGAGATTTACTGGGCTGATTTTGGGAGTAGCCATAGTTGCCTTGAGTTATCTTTTGGCTTATCGTTTGAGTGGAGGGGACACTTCCCTGGCTCTTTTGACTTCGTTTTTGGTCTCTGCTGATTTTATGGAGATCGTCCTTTCGCGTATATGTATCTTGGATATAATTCTGGCGTTTTGGACACTTTTAGGCACTTATTTTAGTTGGTTATACATTGAGAAAAAAGAATTTCGCTGGGCTCTGTTTTCGGCTTTAGCTTTTGCGGTCTCTATTGCCTGTAAGTGGAATGGTCTATTTTGTGCTTTTACTGCCTGGCTTTTGATGAGTCTTTTGGGTGGTGAAGTTCGCTGGCAGAAGTTTGTCAAGTTGGCTTTATTGTTTGTAGCCGCTTGGTTAGGCGTTTATGTTCTGTCTTTTGGACCTCGTTTTTGTCATAGTGGCTTTACCTTAGAGACTTGTCAGGATATCTATCGAGATCACCTGCGCATGATCGAATTTCGTTACGATGTTCAGCAGTTTAATCATCGTTATATGAGCCAATTTTGGTCTTGGCCTCTTGTACTTCGGCCTATTTGGTTTTATTACGAAGAGTATGGAGAGGGGCTCTCTAAGCTCATTTCAGGAATCTGTTGTTTAGGTTCTCCCGTTCTCTGGTGGCCAGGTCTAGCTTTTTTGTTGGAGCTATTTTATTCTGGTTGGCAGAAGCGGGAGGCTAAGTTTATCTTTATCGGGGCCAGTTGGTTGGGGCAGTGGATCTTTTGGGCTGTATCTACCACAGGAGGTTTTATCTACTATGTTATCTGTGGTGTGCCTTTTATCTCTCTAGCTATGGCTTGGGTTATCTCTGATTGGTTAAAGAGTGGCAATAAGGCGACGGTGATAACCTACCTGACTGTTTTAAGTGTTGCCCTCGTGGCTTATTATCCGCTCTTAGTCGCTATACCTGTACCTGTAAGATGGTTTAGGTTAGTCTTTCCTTTCTTTCTCAAAACTTGGATGTAAATATGGAAGATGTACGCAGATTTATAATTGAACCGTCGCTCCGAGGGGTGCGTTTAGATGCGGCCATAAGTGAACTTATGGATATTTCACGCTCTCAAGTGCAGAGATGGATCTCTGAAGAGTTGGTTAAGGTAGATGGCAGGGTCGTTAAAGGTGCGCAAAAATTAAAAGCGGGCCAGGTCGTCATAGTTGAGATACCGCCTCTGAAAGAGGCTGAACCCCAAGCCGATCCTAAGATAAAATTAGAAGTACTCTATGAGGATAGAGATATAATCGTCATAAATAAGCCGCGAGGCCTAGTAGTCCATCCTGGTGCAGGCAATTCTGAGTCAACTTTAGTTAATGGTCTTTTGGCCCACTGTCACGATCTTTCTGGTATCGGTGGGGTAGAGCGGCCTGGCATTGTTCACCGTCTCGATAAGGATACTTCAGGATTGATGGTTGTTGCCAAAAACGATAAAGCCCACCTCAATTTGAGCGAACAATTCGCTTCAA
>JAFSXH010000032.1 GCA_017444165.1 bacterium
CTTTATGGCGATATTCTTCAGGATCTTCAATGTTGTATTTTTTCAGATACCCAACAATAAAAGATGGAGAGCCACTTTCATACCAATAATTATTAAACTCTTCCTTTTTCAAACACTGCATTATTGAGAAAGGATTGTAAAGCCTCGTTTTACCTTCAAAAGAAAAACCGTCGTAATATTTTCTTAAACGTTCTAATAGCTCTTCCTTGTTAAGTTTCATTCTATTGGCAATATTATCTACTCTGTCGGCAAAATAATGTTCAATTTCTTCTTGAGTGTAACCTACAATATCTCCAAATTTCGCATCCATAGAAATATCTTCAAGATTATTTAAAGCTGAAAATATCCCCACTTTGCTGAATTTAGAGATTCCTGTCAACATTACAAAACGCAGATACTCATCACAACTTTTGAGAGTAGTGTAAAACGAACGTAAAACCGCTCTCAAGCTGTCAGCCTTTTCTAAATCGTTTATGTTATCCAAAATTGGTTTATCATACTCATCAATGAGAACAACTGCATGACCGTGAATTTTATAAATTTCTTCTATAAGATCCGCAAAAATTCCCGAAATTGTCTGACTATGGATCGTCACCTTAAACCTTCTAGCCGAACGAAGAAGCATTTCACGTAAGGACAGTTTCAAAATTTCAACAGTTTCGCTCTCACACGTAGAAATATCAAACCTCAATACTGGGGCGGGTCTCTTTGCTTGTTCTTTTACCCATTTCTGTGCAGATAAGCTATTAAATAACTCTATCTGTCCACTAAACATTGCTTCTAAAGTCGATAATGTCAATGACTTTCCAAAGCGGCGTGGCCTTGCTAGGAAGTATCTCCTTCCGCTCTTTACCAATTCTAAAAGTCTGGCCGTTTTATCAACATAAAGGAGATCATCTCGCCTCAGCATCCCAAAATCTTGCACACCAATGGGCAACTCTTGCATTTTTTAACCTCCTCAAATTAATTTTCGTGGTTGTGAGTTATACTCACAGGGAAGAGATCTTCTAATTGAATGGCGATCTTGCAGGCAACATGAACAGAAACACTCTTGCCATTACCAATTCTACAACGAACAGCAAACTATTTAAAACGAAATTTTGCCTTTTCAGATCAACCGATAGGCGAACCAAAAAGGCAAAAAATTCAGCAACAGCCTTATACCTCTTACACAAAATAGCTACTTGATCTTGCTCAAATCCAACTCTATGCGCACAGGCCTGTGATCACTAGCCTTGTCTATATCTGGAATATCGGTAAAGATCTTGACGCTATCTTTCACAAAGGCTGGCTTCAACTTGTCGTTGACGAAGATATAATCCAAAGCCGATTGATACTTTTTGGAGAAAAATGTCAGACGCTGGTTCTTGGGCAGATGGCCTAAAGTGTCGGTTAAGAATTTGCACTTGATCAGCGGACTCAAGGGCTTATTCTCAGGATCATCGTTCAGATCGCCACAGATAGCCACAGGGAAATTGTTGAGATCTTTAGCTATCTCCACTACCCTTTGAGCCTGCAGGAAGCGTTTGGCATCGCTCTTTTCGCCGCCGATCTTGCTCTTAAAGTGATTGACTAAAAGCGTAAAGTTACTCTTGTGCTTGAAGTGAACCTCAAAACAATCGCGCGAGAAAGCTCCCCTCTCTCCGCCACTGCCGAAGCGATCTCTGGCGTGACTGACGTAATTGCGAATGGGAATCCTCGACATAACACCAACATTTATACCGCGAATGTGATCATTACCAGGGTAGAAAGCCACATAAGGATAACCACTGCGTTCGGCCAACTCCTCCAGACTCTCCTGCTTTTCAACCTCTTCTACACCGATGATATCGGCATCAACTTCCTGCACAACACGAGAGAGACGGGAGAGCTTATCCGCGTACTCGCGCTCACTCAACACATCATCTTTGTAAGAATCATCGACGGTATCGAAGAAGTTCTCCAGATTCCAAGTAGCCAGAATTACGCGCTTTTGGGTAGATTCTCTAGTCCCTTCAGCTATGGGAGTTCCCTTATCTTTACTGTTGGAAGTTTTATTTTTAGTGCGCGAGGACTTACTAGAAGTTTTTTCGTCACTATTCTTGTCTCTAGTGTTTTTGTTGGAAGTACTCTTTTTGGTATTAGCTTTGTTGCTCTTACGGCTCTTGGTAGAAGTTTCGCTCTCCTCCTCTTCCAGAGCATCCCCGCCCCGGTCAGCCCTCTCAACCTGACTAGCTACATCTCTAGCCCTTTCAATAGGGTTGTTTTTTTGAACATTTTCAGTTTTAACACCGCCACCGTCGTGAGTGCAACCCACAAATCCTCCCAAAACCAAAGATAAGGCTAAAGAGAACCCCAAAAACTTACTGTAAAAAGATCTGCCAAACATCTAACTACCTCTCAGAACCGAAGAGTTGATATAACTTAGAATGCCTAATGCTGAAGAGCACATCGGCCATTTCAAAAACATTCAATTTGCTGATAACTTTGCGATCATTAATTGATACAGCACGACTTTCTTCCACTCCCCAAGCCTTACAGAGTGACAAAATCTTTTCCGATTCATCCTCATCGTCGGTCAAATACTCGTGAGTCTCATCACAAGGAGCGTAAGCCTTAGGAGCGTCCATATTCTGCAAAAGCGAATTTATCTCATCGGTAATGCCATAGGAGTCGGCCACCTCTGTGAACCCCTTCTCCCACTGTTCCATCATCACTCGGCAATCCTCAACTAGATCGCGGTTGTGATCTGCTTGGTGACAAGAATGGAAGAGACCAGTGTACTCCAACTCTCCCTTTTCTGAGACTTCCCCCAAAAGGAATAACTCACTCAAAAGTAAAGAAGAGATCAGCCACTGCCACTTCTGATCGCGATCATAACCTTCACTAAATTCCTTATCCTTAGGAGCAATCAAAAACTGCACCTGAAAAGTTGCCCCAGGAATGTCGGTGGCAATCTTTTTCAATTTGGCCAAGATGGAAGAGGCAGAGGGAATCATCGAGATAGGATTTATGGCTTGTTTGACGATTATCTCGCCCTTCTCTTTATCAACAACGACACTATCGCCTTTAAATCCCTTTTCAAGAATCTCAGCTTTATCTTTACCAGCCTGAACGGCCAACTCATATCCGTAAAGCGAAGAATCGGACTTTACCCAATCAATATCGTGTTCTAAACGATAAGCAACAAAATAATACCTTATAAACTTAGACAAAACATCTGAAGAAATCATAGTTAGCCCCCGTTCAACATTAGTTTTTTTATCCTGCTTTTCAATTGACAGATAAGCCAAACTTAGCTAAATTACAATCCATTTAATTTTTTTTCTTTTCTATGAGGCTCATATATGGTAAATTCTCCTTCATATGATGGCAATATCGATCCAATAAAAGCAATTTTACGATTAACAGAACCCATTTTTGTTATCGATGAACCTTGTGCTTATCAAGGCGCAAATTTACCATACACTGTATCTAACAAAATCAAAGATAGCGTAAAGATCTTAGCCTTTACCCCCGCTATCTTGCCTCAAAATTTAGGTTCTAAATCCTTAAAAGAAGACTTAGGAATAAAGTATCCATGTATTAGCGGATCTATGGCCAACGGAATTGCTTCTGAAGATCTCGTCGTATCTATGGCCAAGGCCGGTATGATGGGTTTCTTCGGTTCAGCGGGCCTCAGTTTAGAAAGCGTCGAAGCTCACATAGATTCATTAAAGGAGAAACTGGGCGATCTCCCCCACGGTTTTAATTTAATCCATAGCCCTTATGATCAAGACTTAGAGAGTAAGTTAGCAGAATTATTCATCGACAAAGGCGTAGAAAATCTTGAAGCCTCCGCCTTCTTAACTCTAACTCCGCCTATTCTGCACTATCGTTACAGCGGAATAAAGCGTCTGCCCAATGGAGAGATATTCTCTCCCCATCGCGTATTTGCCAAAGTATCGCGTCAAGAGGTAGCCCAAAAATTCCTCTCCCCACCACCTGCGGAAATGTTACAAACTCTGGTTGAGCAGGGAAAACTCACTCCAGAAGAGGCAGAATTGGCCCAATATCTTCCCCCAGCCTACGCCTTGACGGCTGAGGCCGACTCTGGTGGTCATACAGACAACCGCCCCGCTTTAGTCTTGATACCTTCAATTATAGAACTGCGCAACACCATGCAAAAAAAGTACGGTTGGAATGTGCCTGTAGGAGCGGCAGGAGGAGTCTCAACGCCACAGGCGGCCAACGCCATGTTCTCTATGGGTGCGGCCTACATAATGACGGGAACGGTCAATCAAGCCTGCGTGGAGTCTGGCTCCAGCGACTGCGTGAGAGACATGCTCTCCAAGGCCAATTCGGCCGATGTTACAATGGCCCCAGCGGCAGATATGTTCGAAATGGGCGTCAACGTCCAAGTACTCAAATGGGGTACTATGTTCCCCTTGAGAGCCAAAAAACTTTACGAGATTTACCGCACTTATCCCAATTACCAAGCCATTCCTCAAGAGGTTAGAGAGCAGATCGAAAAGAGCATTTTGCGAGCTGGTTTTGAAGAAGTTTGGCAGAGTACAGCCCAATTCTTCATGAAGCGCGATCCCCGCCAGATAGATAAAGCCAACAAAGATCCTAAACACAAGATGGCCCTCGTCTTCCGCTCCTATCTGGGACAAGCTTCGCGCTGGGCCAACGCGGGTTTACCTGAGAGAAAGGCCGATTACCAGATCTGGTGTGGCCCCTCTATAGGAAGTTTCAACCAGTGGTGTAAAGGAACATTCTTAGATAGCGCAAAAGAGCGGCACGCTGATCTGGTCAACCTCAACATTCTCGCAGGTGCTTGTGTGTTAGCTAGGGTCAGTCTCTTACAAAGTCAGGGTTTAGAGTTGCCTGCAGAGCTGTGTCAATTCTCACCCCGATCTTACAATGATTTAGTTTCAATTTTACAGGAGTCGTAAGGTGTCTTCTCATCCGAATAATACTGCCAACGTTCCCATCGCCATTATAGGCATGGGCTGTTTGTTTCCTAAGGCGAACGATCGCCAGAGTTTTTGGCATATTTTGCGTACAGGCACCGACTGCATAGAGCCAGTTCCTTCTACACATTGGTCGGTAAACGATCTTTACGATGGGGATCACAGCAGTCCGGATCGCACTTACGCCAAGATGGGAGGATTTTTAGATTCATATCCTTTCGATCCTACCGAATTTAATATCCCGCCCAGTGCCTTAGAGGCTACTGATACCTCCCAACTTTTGGGACTGGTGGGAGCCAAAGCCGCTTTAGAAGATGCGGGTTACGGAGCTGGTGGCAAAGAAGTTCCCAAAGATCGCACAGGAGTGATTTTGGGTGTAACTGGAGCCTTAGAGATGGTAATTCCTCTAGGAGCCCGTTTAGGCCACCCTCGTTGGCGCAAGGCCCTAGCAGAAGCGGGGATAGACAAGAAGACCTCTGAGAAGATTATTGCCGATATTGCCGACTCTTACGTATCTTGGCAGGAGAACTCTTTCCCTGGACTTTTGGGCAATGTCGTTGCTGGGCGCATAGCCAATCGCCTCGACCTTCACGGCACAAACTGTGCTGTAGATGCAGCCTGTGCCTCCTCTTTGGCGGCTGTACATTTAGCTGTTTCAGAACTGCAAGCAGGGCAGGCGGACATGATCCTGACAGGCGGAACAGATACCTTTAACGACATATTCATGTTCACTTGCTTCAGCAAGACCCCCGCCCTCTCGTCCTCTGGCAAGATAGCTCCGTTCTCCGAAGATTGCGACGGCACACTTTTAGGCGAAGGTATAGGTGTTCTCGTCCTCAAGCGTCTAGAGGATGCCGAACGCGATAAAGATCGCATCTACGCGGTTATTAAAGGCATGGGTTCTTCTTCTGACGGCAATTCAGGAGCTATTTATGCCCCCAGCTCACCAGGACAGGCCTTAGCCCTGGAGAGAGCCTATAAGGACAGCCAAGTGGATCCTAAGACTATCGAGGTTATTGAAGCTCATGGTACAGGAACTAAGGTGGGAGATGTAGTCGAGTTTGAGGCCCTCAACAAAGTTTACAGCGAAGCTCAAGTTCCCCTCAACAGTTGCGCTCTAGGTACGGTCAAATCACAGATAGGACACACGAAGGCTTCTGCTGGCGCGGCCAGTCTCTGTAAAGCCACTTTTTCCCTCTTCCACAAGGTTATATTGCCTACACTCAACGTCAATAGGCCCAATCCTAAGCTCAATATCGAAGAGACTCCCTTCTATCTCAACACTAAGATTCGCCCCTGGTTATCCTCAAAAGATCATCCCCGCCGCGCAGGTGTATCCTCCTTCGGTTTTGGTGGGAGCAACTTCCACGTAGTTTTGGAAGAGTATAATTCTCAGCGTCTCCAGCCAGCTTGGGATGGTTCCGTGCAGATTTGGGCCTTCAGTGCCAATTCTCGCTCAGAATTAGTAGCTTCATTGTACAGCGCGGCCAAAACAGTCAGTTACGAAAGTGCCTACAAAGCTCAACTTTCACGACACAACTTCAGCGAAAAAGATCCTTTCAGAGCTCTGGCAGTCACCTCCGCCAAAGATTATGCAGACAAGCTCAAAGAGTTAGCCCAGGCTATCGAGGAGAACAAAGAAGATTCACTCCCTGAAGATCTCTACTTTGGAGATAAGAACAGCGAGCTGGGTAAGGTAGCCTTCCTCTTCCCTGGTCAGGGAAGCCAATACACCAATATGGGCAGTGAACTCTTCAGTATCTTCCCCGAAGCTCTGCAGACTTTAGAGACGGCTCAAGAGGTATTGAGTCCAGAACAAGCTCCTGGAAACTTTATCTTCCCTAAGCCCAGATTCACAGAAAATGAAGAGGCTGAAAACTTAAAGGCCCTGACCGACACGAAGATTGCCCAACCTTCTTTGGGAGCGGTTGAGTCGTCTATGGCCGCAGTTTTGGAGCGTTTTGGTGTAGTTCCCCAAGCTATGGCGGGCCACTCTTACGGCGAGTTAGTAGCTTTGCAACGCTCTGGAGTCTACGAACAGAAAGACCTCTTCACCCTCTCCGCCCTCAGAGGCCGTTTAATGGCCGCAGGAGACGACGGTCGCGGAGCTATGTCGGCCGTATCTACCTCTCTGGAAACGATTGAAGAGATCGTAGCCCAAGTAGGCCAAGGACTAGTCTTAGCCAACCGCAACCATCCCACTCAGGGAGTGATCTCTGGCACAAAAGAGGCCGTAGCTGAGGCTGAAAAGATCTGCAAAGGGCGCAAGATCATAGCTAAACGCCTCCAAGTCTCCGCCGCCTTCCACAGCTCACTCCTAGAGAGTGCGCATGCTCCATTTTTAGAAGCCCTGAAAAAGACAGAATTTAAAGAGCCTGCCGTGCCAGTTTACGCCAATATCAGCGGCAAACCTTACGGAGAGGATTCCCAAACCAATCGCCAGATGTTGGCCGATCAGTTGCTCAATTCTGTGCGCTTTATCGACATAATCGACAATATGTATCAAGAAGGTTTCCGCACCTTTGTCGAGATCGGCCCCAAGACCGTCTTGACAGGATTAGTAAAGAAGATTTTAGCGGGGCGTGAAGGTCACATCTTGGCCACAGATGGACGCAAAGGTGGCGGCGAATTAAAATGTTTAGCTCAGGTCTTAGCCCAATTAGCCGCTCTGGGATATGCCGTTCGATTGACACAGTGGGAAGAGAATATCAGGGAACCTCGCGCCAAGCGCATGGTAGTACCTATCTGCGGAGCTAACTATCGCACTCCCAATAAAAAAGCTCCCGCTCCTTGGAGTGATCCCGCAGAACCTGTAGAGAATTACCAGCCAGTGAAGTTTGTCAGTGACAATCCTCCCCAAAATCCAGCCCCCTCTACCCCTCCAGAATTGGGGCCAGTGGAGTTCACTTCTGAAACACCTATTACAAAAACAACAACGAGGCCTTCAACCGTGACAGACAGATCACCATATCAGCAAAATAGCATCTCTAACAACGTCCTAGTAGAGGCTTTTCGCACTATTCAGAATGGCTTGATAGCCATGCAAAACTTGCAGCAACAGACGGCTCAAGCTCACTTGCAATTTTTGCAAAGCCAGGAGCAGATTCAGCGTTCTCTGCAGGCTATAGTGGCTTCTCAACAATCTTTAGCCCAGTCGGCCATGCTTCCAGGGAGTCAGCCTATAGCTATTCAACCCCTCCCCGTACAGCCGATACAGTCTATTGTCCCGCAAGTTCAGCCGATACAGATCCCTCAGATGGCTCCAGTATCTCAGCCGATCTATCAGCCTATTCCCCAAGTGAATATTCCTCAAGCTCCTAAACCAGAGCCGATACCCGCCCCCATATCGAAGACCCCAGAGGTTCAGCCGCAGGCTCCTATAGCTAAATTACGCCTTCCCGAAAAGCCTAAAGAAGAGCCGATCCAAGATCCAACTGTGGCTGTGTTGTCCGTAGTCTCTCAAATGACTGGTTATCCAGCAGAGATGTTGAACTTAGATATGAACTTAGAGAGCGATCTCGGTATCGACTCCATTAAGAGAGTAGAGATCCTTTCAGCCATTCAAAAGACCCTTCCTCAAGCCAAAGAGATAACGCCTGACGAGATAGGTTCTTTACAGACTTTGAAGCAGATAGTCGACAGATTGCAAGATGAGACTGCGACGGAGGCCACTTTACAGACCGCTTCTCAAGAGCAGAATAAACACGATGGATCAGTAATGGAATTGGTGACAAATATCGTAGCGGAGATGACTGGCTATCCTGTAGAGACCTTAAACCCAGACATGGATCTGGAGGGTGATCTCGGTATCGATTCTATTAAGAGAGTAGAGATCTTAGCCGCCATACAAAAGAAGCTCTCTAAGGCGGATAGTATCGACTCTTCAGAGATAGGTTCTCTGCACACTCTGCGCGATATTGTCAATAAATTATCTCCTGAGCAAAGAGCGCAAAAAGATCCAGGCACTGGTTCTAACGCCTCGACGATCCTCAAGGTCATAGCCGATATGACTGGTTATCCTCTCGATACACTCAACGAGGAGATGGATCTGGAAAACGATCTCGGTATCGACTCTATCAAGAGAGTAGAGATCCTCTCGGCCATTCAAAAGATCGTCCCTAGTGCTAAGAGCATCACTCCTGAAGAGTTGAGCAATTTGCGCACTATAAAGGATATTATCAAGCGGCTCGATGATCACGGGCCAGATGATCCTCACACACCTACAGATCCAGGTGATCGCCCCCATAGAGATAAGGGGGATGATAAACTAGCAAGTTACACCTCGGAAGCGGCCCCTGGGGGGGGGCCTTTGATGAGGAGGGCCTTATATTACGAAGATAGTCCAGCTCCGCAAAGTTCATTTCTAAGACCTTTACCAGGTCTTTATTTAATTTTAGAGGATAACCATTTAGCCGCAAGTTTACAAAAGACTTTGACAGAGCGTGGATTAGAGGCGAAGGTTATATCTCCCACTCAAGCTATAGCTGGAGACTTCCCTTCAGAGAAACAGGCCGCTCTCATCGCCATAATGCCCCATGCACAGATAGAGACTTCTGAGGAATTACTCTCACATCGCCAAGAGAGCGAGGAGAGACTTAAAGGGCTATTTAGGGCAGTGCGCCAAAATTGCCGCTCCTGGAAAGAGAAAAAAGAAGAGCCACAACTCTTCATTACCGTAACTAGCCTAGATGGCCAGTTCGGTTCTACTGGCAGAGGTTTCCATCCTATAGAGGCTGGTCTGCACGGCTTAACTAAGGTTATCTCTCAAGAGTACCCTCAAGTTATCTGTCGCTCCTTCGATTTATCTCCGGAGCTAAAACCGACTGTAGCCGCCCAAAAGGTAGTTCAAGAACTGTTCATTAAGGGGAGCAACGAGGTAGGCTTTACGGAATCAGCCCGCTTCATACCCGTATTGAAAGAAGAGAAGGTAGACTTAAAGAGCTTGCAATCCTTGCCCGACGGTTCTGCCATAGTAGTCACAGGTGGAGCGCGCGGCGTTACGGCTAAATGTATCAAACTTTTAGCAAAGACGGGCAATTTTAGCTTTATCTTACTCGGACGTTCACCCTTGCCTGGCAAAGAATCGAGTGTTACTGCCAATTTACAAGATCCCAAAGAGATCAAAGCCGCGTTGTACGCTCAGGCTAAGGCTAGAGGCGAAAATCTCAGCCCCAAAGTCTTGGAGAGTCTCTGTCGCAAGCTCATAGCCAATCGCGAAGTGAGTAAGAATATCGCCGATCTGCAAAGTTTAGGCTCAAAGGTTGAGTATATTTCTTTAGATGTGCAGGATGAGAGTGCGGTAAAGGTCACTGTAGACGAGCTGAAGGAAAAGTATCCCTCCATCGTCGGTTTGATCCACGGCGCGGGGGTACTGGCAGATCGCTACGTTGTCGATAAGACCGATCAACAATTTAACTCCGTATTCGATACGAAGATCCACGGCCTCTTCAATGTTTACGCCGCCCTGCAGGATCAGCCTCTGCGCTTCGTCCTCACCTTCTCTTCCGTTTCGGCCCGCTTCGGTCGTCCAGGTCAGAGTGATTACGCTATGGCTAACGAGGTTATGAACAAATTTACCCATCTGTTGTCCAGCTTCAAACCCGAAACTCGCTTCATAGCTATGGGTTGGGGCCCCTGGGAAGGTGGCATGGTCGATGACTCTCTGCGCCGCACCTTCGAAGAATTGGGAGTTGAGATCATCTCTCACGACAAAGGAGCAAGAGCTTTGGTCAATGAGGTGTTGAGTCCCAGCCGCCTCTCCCAAGAGTTGATTATGGGTTTAGGTTTCGATGTTCCCAAAGAGGAGAAGAGCTTTCTCACAACGTTAAATAAGGAAAAATACCCCTTTTTAGAGGATCACAAGTTAAATGGCAATGTAGTTGTGCCGATGGCCCTCATGATCGAATTGATCTCCCAGGCCTCAAATTATTGCTTCCCCCACTGCCATTTTCTAGGTTGCGACAATCTGCGAGTATTACAGCCGATAACCTTGCCAGCCGACATAGAAGAGAGTCAGATAGAGATAACCTTTAATGACACTCATTTCACCCTCAATCATGTCTTGAATAACCAAGTAAAAAGATGTGTTACTGGAGAGATCGCTCTCTGTACCGATCCAGACCTTTGGCCCACCCCTCCCCAGTTAAAAAAAGAGCTTCCAGAGAATAACGAACTAAATTTAGATATAAAGGATATTTACGCTAAATATCTCTTCCATGGCCCTTCACTTAGAGCTATCCACAGCTTGAAGCACTGCTCACCACGAGGTATCTTGGCCGAAGTTGAAGATAGCAGTAGCTCGCTCATCCTCCTCTTAGACTGCGCCTTGCAGACGGGTTTAATTTGGAGCGGCACTCAAAAAGACTGCTGTTCACTGCCGCTCTACGGCGGTTCTTATCGCCAGTATACAGACGAATTTCCCACTGAAGTGGAGATAGCTCTCCACCTGAATAATGTTGAGGGAAATGAGATGCGAGGTGATCTCTTCTTGCTCAACAGAGAGCAAATTTTAGCTAGTTGGGAGGATGTCCACTGGATTATGAGCCCCTCCTTAGTAGATTCTTTTCATAAAAAATAATTAGGATTATCTATGTCAACCACTAATCAAGATATAGCCATCGTCGGTTTAGGTCTCCACTTTCCAGGTGCACATAATGAAGAAGAATACTTTCAACGTCTCCAGGAGGCTAGAGATTTAGCAGAGCTCGTCCACCCTGATCGTTGGGGTATTGAGCCTAGTGATTACCTCGATCCAGAAGGTAAAAAAGACAAAGTTCGCACTTTACGCGGCTATTTTTTACACGATCTGCCTATAGTTGAAGATCTCGACCCTCAATTAGATCCCGTTTTCCATCTAGCCTTAGATACCGCCAGACAGACCATTAGATCGGTAAAAGACTTGCACGGAGAGAGAGCGGGCCTAATTATGGCCGCGATTGCTCTGCCTACAGATACGACCTCTTCTCTGACTGAAGAGACTCTAGGCAACCAATTTGTCCACAATTTAGCCTCTATAATGGCGACCCCCTTAGAGCCGCTCTCAGAATCCTCTACCATTTCAAATAAGATCAAGGCTTGCAACAATTCTCCCGTAGGTTTACCCGCCCAGTTGGTGGCTCACAAGTTGGGCTTAGCGTTGGGAGGGTATACGATAGATGCGGCCTGTGCCTCTTCATTAGTGGCTATCGAGTTGGCTTGCCAAGAGTTGAGGAGCGGACGCGCTCAGACAATGTTGGCGGGCGGTCTATCTCGTCCTAGTTGTCTCTACACCCAGATGGGCTTCTCCGCTCTGCACGCCCTCTCTCCCAGCGGCGTCTGTTCACCCTTCGATGAAAAAGCCGACGGTTTAATGGTCGGTGAGGGTTGCGGCCTAGTCGTCCTCAAGCGTTTGGAGACAGCTCTAGAGGATGGAGATGAAATTTACGCCGTTATCAAGGCTACGGGACTTTCCAACGATATTGAAGGCAGTCTCGTGGCCCCTTCCAGTGAAGGTCAGTTACGATCACTACATGAGGCTTACAAATTAGCAGATCTGAAACCTTGGGATCTCGATCTAATTGAGTGTCACGGCACTGGAACTCCCGTAGGTGACAAAATTGAGTTGAACAGTTTGAAGCAGTTGTGGCAAGAGGCTCCTTCAGGGAAGAAGTGCCAACTGCGCTCTGTCAAATCGATGATCGGCCATCTGCTGACAGCGGCGGGAGCTTCTGGTTTGATTAGGGTTCTCCTCAATCTCAAACACGAGGTAATTACCCCTCAAGTCAACTTCAACAGTCACTTAGAGAGTGAACATTTTGAGATACTCTCCCAACCTAAAGCCTGGCCCAAAGGTCTCCAGCCTCGCCGTGCGGCTGTGAGCGGTTTTGGCTTCGGCGGTATAAATGCCCACTTGATCTTGCAAGATTACGTAACTGCGCCTCAAACGTCTCCTAAAGTGGAACCAATTGCTGAAGAGGAAGGCGTAGCCGTTATCGGTATCGCCTGCCATTTGGGCAATTGTCAAAACTGGCCCGAATTTGCTCAGGCTATCTTAAATGGAGATAAGATCACCGCTGAGATCGATAATTTCCAACTCCCCATAGGTAAATTCCGCATACCACCTGTAGATGTTCCCAAAATTTTAACTCAGCAGTCACTCCTCCTAGATGTAGCCGCTCAGGCTATGGAGGATGCCGATCTGCCCCTGCGCCAGAGGAGAGAGCGAGCCGCCGCCTACGTGGGCATAACTCTCGATCTCGATTCGACTAATTTCAACCTGCGCTGGAAGTTACAAGAGAAGGGAAGGATTTGGGCTCGGAGATTGGGCTTAGATCCTCAAGAGACCGATCAGTGGTTAGAATCGCTTAAAGAAGAGATCTCTCCCGCTCTGGACGCTACACGGACGATAGGAGCCTTGGGAAGCATCGCCGCCAGCAGAGTAGCTAGAGAGTTGCAGTTCGGAGGCTGTTCTTTTGCCGTCTCTGCACAAGAACTCTCTGGCTTTAATTCTCTGCAAATTGCTGTAGATGCCCTCCTGAACAAACGCCAGGATCTCGCTTTAGTAGGAACGATAGATCTCCAGAGTGATCCTAGATATACAGAGAACCACCTCAATGAGTACTCCGCTTATGCAGATAACGCTTGCTGTCTGGTTCTCAAACGATTCAGCGAAGCTCAACGAGATGGCAATCACATCTACGCCGTTATTAAAGGATTGGCCCAAGGTGACGACCTCGCCCAAAGTTTACATAGTGCCTCTAGCAGGGCTAATGTCGATACGAACAAGATCAGCTATTTAGAGTGCGATCCTCAGACGGATCTTGAAAGTCTGCGCCCCGTTTTGGATGTGGGGAATCTGCCTCTCTGCCTAGGCAATATAGAAAATGTGGCCGCCCACTGTGGAGCTTCCAACTTCTTAGCCTCGCTCCTCAAGACTATCATCTGTTTAGATCAGGAATTTTGGCCCGCTACTGGCACGTTGAAGACTTCCGAGCTAACCGATACCCGCTTCGTCACTAGCCCCCACTCCGTCTATTGGTTTAGAAACCGCGCCGATGGCCCCAGAACGGCCGCCGTCTGTGCTGAAGCCTATCCTCAGCAGTACTCGACCGTCATCCTTCAAGGTTGTGATTCTACTAATTATAAGTGCCGTGTGCATCTAAAAAATAAGGTCAATGTTTGGGTCAATTTAGCCTCTTCTCCCGCTGATCTGAAACTTCGCCTGCAGAGGTTACGGGATGAATTGAGGAACAATCAGCTCGATCCTTACCAGTGGTACAAGGAACAGAAAGAAGCTCGCCTAGCTCTAGTCATAGTTGAGGATTTATCTGTCGCTTCCAATTTAGCAGAAGACATAGAAGCGGCCCTCCGACATCTCGAAGAGACTCCTCAAAACGATCTGTACACTAACACTATCTTCTACACCCCTAATCCTCTAGCCCCCAAAGGCAGAACAGCCTTCGTATATCCAGGATCGGGAGCTAACTTCTTAGGTTTAGGCCGAGAATTTGCTCTAAGTTTCCCAGAGATTATGCACAATTTAGACAGCGAAAATCTCTACATGGCTGGTGAATTTGCCGCTCAATACAATCAGCCTTTCCGCTTCTCTTGGTCTGAAGGTTGGAAGAGAGAGGCCCTAGAGAATTTGACTAGCGATACCCATCATATGATGTCTAGTCAGGTCAGTTTCGGCATGTTGACCACGGATATTTTACGCTATCTCGGTCTAGAGCCTCAAGCGGCTATAGGTTACAGTCTAGGCGAGTCCTCGGCTCTCTTCTCTTTGCGCGCTTGGCCCGAAAGAGACAAGATGTATCTGCGCTTGGAAGGATCTGATCTCTTCAGACGACAGCTATCTGGCCCTTGTCTGGCCGCTCGTCAAGCTTGGCATTTGGCAGAGAATGAAGAGTTCACCTGGCAAGCTGGTGTTATTCCGTTATCCAGCGAGGTAGTAAAAGAAGCTATCGCCCAAGTTCCCCAGACCCGACTATTGATCGTCAATACAGACAGCGAGTGTGTAGTCGGCGGCACGGCCCAAAGTTTGGATAAGCTCTGCAAACTTCTCAAATCTAAGATCATTAAGGTTTCGGGAGTAGATACCGTCCACTGCGATCTCTTAGGGCCAGTGAGAGACCGCTATTGGCAGATGCACTACTTGCCATGCCGTCCTCTCGAAGGGGTAGATTTTTACAGCGGCCATAAGCATTGCTCCTATCCCCTAACTTCGGAGAATATAGCCGACTCTATCGCCTCCCACGGTCTCTACGGCTTCGATTACACTAAGACTATTCGCCAAGCCTGGAATGATGGAGTGCGCATCTTCTTAGAATTGGGCCCTGGTTCTAGTTGTACACGCATGATCAAGCGAATCTTGGCAGATAAACCACATTACGCCATAAGTTTGAGTCAGAAGGGACGCTCCGAGTCGCTAACTTTAGCCCAACTATTGGCAGGTACTTTCAGTCAGGGACTCCGTCCCAACCTTCCTCCACATTTTGGACAGTTAGAAAGGGAGATAGATAATTTGCCTCCAGAAAAATCAGTGGAAGAGCCAGCAGAAGCTGTTCAGGTAAAGACAGCAGTGCCTATTCCAGATACCACTGCAAGTGTACAGAATCTATTGATAAACTTAGCTCAAAATTCCCAGCTCAACCACAGCCAGTGGTTGAACTTCGTAAATTACAGCAGTCAGGCAATAGAAAGTCTGTTAACTAACCAAGCTAAACTTTTGCAAAGTTTAAGCGGTCTCAATCTGCTCGTTGCAGATGAGTTGCCCAATAACGGAGCCACTTACACCCACAAGCTGAACGATATAGAGATGACAACCGAGGGAGGTTATGTCTGTGGTTACAAGCCCAATTTAGCTCCTCCAGGACAAAAAGTATTTTTAGATCGTCAAGGCTGTTTGCAATTTGCTACAGGTAAGATCGGCGAAGTTTTAGGAGAGAAATTTGCCCTTATCGACAATTACTCCACTCGAGTTCGCCTGCCAGCCGAACCTCTGATGTTAGTAGACAGAATTTTAGAGGTAGAAGGTGAACCTCTCTCGTTAGGCTCAGGGCGGGTCGTCACCGAGCATGATGTTGTCGAGGGCATGTGGTATCTAGACGGCAATAGAGCTCCCGTCTTCATATCGGTAGAAGCTGGTCAAGACTATCTCTTCCTGTGCAGTTATCTAGGCATCGATCTCAAGGCCAAAGGAGAGAGAGTCTACCGTCTCTTGGATGCCAATGTAGTCTTCCATCGCGGTCTGCCCCAACCAGGTGAGACTATCATTATGATATACGTATCAAACGCTTTATAAATCAAGGAGATACATGGTTGTTCTTTTTCGAATATGAAGGA
>JAFSXH010000033.1 GCA_017444165.1 bacterium
TACGGCCGTTTTGCGCTCTTCATCAGAGGCTCCCTCCTCAGCAGAAATCTCATCCGAATAATCTTCATAGCTGTCATTGGTGCTAAACCACTTCCGCAACCTCTCAATAATACCACCAGACAAAAAAAACACACCTCCTAAGCATGGCGTTCTCCAAAAATGGCTCTGCCTACGCGCACAAAAGTTGCCCCTTCTTCTATAGCTACAGAAAAATCTCCACTCATCCCCATAGAGAGCTCATTTCCTCTCCAAAAAGGGAATCTCTTCTCTGCCACTCTCTCTTTAAGTTCGCGCAAAAGACGAAAATAATGGCGATTTTCTTCAGCATTATAACAAGGAGGCGGGATCGTCATCAAACCGACTATACTTAAATTATTTAAATCTATCTTGGATAGATCGAAACAAAAATCTAATAAATTTTGAGGTTCTATACCACCCTTACTCTCCTCTCCACCCAAATGTATCTGCAAAAAACCTTTAATTTTTCTGTCCTTGGCAATACAGCTTTTCTCTACTCGCTCTATTAACTCCAACGAATCTAAAGAATGAATATAATCCGCACTAGTGATAACATCATTAACTTTATTCTTCTGCAAACGACCAATAAAATGCCAGTGCACACCTTCAAGTTTATGACACTTGCCCCTTAATTCCTGAGCATAATTCTCTCCAAAATCTAGTAAACCAAACTCGCGAGCTTCAACTATATCTTGAATCGATTTAAACTTAGACACTCCCACCAATTTCACCGAATCAAGAGAACGACCACAGGACGCGCAAGTACGCAATATTTCATTACGCACTTGCGACAGACGACAGCCTATACTTTGAAAGCTGCCCAGATCTCCCATAATCTACAACCAATTCATGATAGTATCATTACCATCATCAAAATCTGCACCAGAAACGGAATCTACATGACTATCATTCACTTGGAAATCCTGAACCGCTTCACTGCGTCCAAAATCGCGAACGAAATCCTCGCCTTCCTCTTTTACCACTAAACCTTGAGAATAAAGGGCAGAAACTGACTGAGCAAAACTCTGCATACCTTCGACTCCACCTTGTTGCAAATAAGCCGAAAGTCCCTCAAAATTACCATCCATAATCATAGAGGCTGCAGTATCCGTACAAACTAAGACCTCTACGGCAGGAATTCTACCCTTATCATCAGCTCTATTAATGAGTTTTTGAGAAATAATTCCGCGCAAAGCTCCAGCCAACAACAGACTGAATTGACGCTGACTCTCACCTGAGAAAGTCAAGATCATTCGCCTTATAGCCTGAACAGTATCAGGAACATTCATAGCAGCAATGACCAAATAACCCTTCTCAGCCGCCGTCACTACAGCCATTAAGGTATCCGCATCTTTAATATCACTTACGACTAAGACATCTGGATCCTGACGCATGGCTGTATTAATAGCGTCCTTGAAACTCTTAGTATCAGTTTCAACCTCTCTCTGAGTAATGAAAGAATTTACCTTTTTATGGAAGTACTCTATAGGATCCTCAATCGTTACGATGTGACACTTGCGATTGTTGTTAATATAATCAATCATGGATGCCATAGTGGTAGACTTACCAGAACCAACAGGACCAGTCAACAGCACCAAGCCACTTTGGAAAAGGGAAAGCTTCTTTACAATTGGAGGCAGACCTAATGCTTCAAAAGGCAAAATCTCTGTGCGCAACATATGGAAATTGGCACTGAGGTTACCTCTCTCCAAAAAGGCATTGACGATAAAGCGTACTCCATCGGCAGTAACATGAGCAAATGAAACCTCTTGCCCCTTATTGACACTAATGCGTTGCTGGCGATTCATGGCAGGATAAACCAAAGCTTTAGTATCTTCAGAAGCCAATTCCGTATCGCCAACTGGAACGAGATCGCCATTTAAGCGCACTGTAGGAGTGTTGCCAACTTGCAAATGTAAATCAGAAGCACCATGGCTGATAACAACTTGCAATATGTCATCCAATTCATATCCTAAACTGTCGGAAACTGGAGGTATAGGTACATCCTCTTCCTCTGCAACTGGAGGAGCTACTACCTGAACTACAGGTGCAACAGGAGCTACAACTTGCGTTGCGGCAACACCAGAAGAATCAGCTGAAACTTTGGGCATAGCCGCCACAACTTCGGCATTTTTACCTATATCTTTGACGCGCTCATCTAATTGTTCAACTAAACGCATCGTCATATTTATGGCACTTACATGTTTATCAACTTCAGCTTGAGCCTCTTGTGCTCTAGCTATAGCCTCATCAAATTTAGGAGCGTAATCATCCAGCCTCTCTTTCAAAGCATCTACACCAGCAGAAGTAGTTTTCAAACGCTCCGCAGCACTGTCTGCACCTTCTAAAGAATCTTTTAACTCTTCAAATTCAAGTCTCAACAACTGCAAAGATTCTTCAGCTTTAACCAACTTATCGTCAGTTATACTCTCAAGAGTCTTAACTTGTTTTTCTTGTTCTTCCTTAACCTCAGCCTTGAATTTATCGAGATCCTCTTGTATGGATGTCAAACCAACCTGAATCTTCTCTTCAGTACCCTTATTAAAGGATTCTTGATCTGCTTTAAAATTAGCGAACTCTCCCTGTTGAGCTTCAGAAGACTGCTTAATCTCAGTCCTCAAATCTTCCATACGAGAGACCATAGAAGCATCTAAGTTTTCGATCTTGTTACTTACTTCTAAATTAAATGACTCCAAGGAAGTTGTGAGTTCTTGTTTATTGCTCTCAACCGCCGTAGTTAATTCAGCACTCTTGCTCTCTAAGCCCTCTTCAACGGCCTTAAACCTCTCCCCAATTTCATTGAGAGAATTCTGAACTTCCTCAAGATCTTCAGCAGAAGCACCCTCGGCAATCTCATCAAAATCTTTGGACAGTTTTTCAAAACGACTACCTAACTTGAGTATTTCCCTATTATTAGCGTCTCCCAATAGGGAATAATCCTCTAATTCACTCTCTAATCTAGCAATACGTCCTTCTACAGACATATCCAAGTTGCTATCTAACATATCGCTATCAGATTTACTGCGGGGCTTTCTGGCCAAGGCTACGTACCTTCCATTCTGACTAAAGTTTCTTATAGCGTATTTTAATAATTCATAAACTTCCCCTGCTTAACATTACAGGACTTTCAACATCTGTACACGCTCTTCAATATAACCCATCTTTTTATAAAACTTAAAAGCTCGCTCATTAGCGACAGTAACCGTCAAACCAATATGTTCAATACCTAACTTAAAAACATAATCTTCAGCTACCCGCAAAAGCTCCTCAGCCAATCTACTTCCCCAAAGTTCAGAATCAACAGTCAAATCGAAGATCCAAGCCTCAGAGACATTACTAAATACTTCTCTATTATCTAATTTAACAATAATATCTCCCCATACATTATTATCCTCATCTTTAGCAACTAAAATAAGATAATTTTTATCTTTTATATGAGAATAAAGACCATTAAGATCCTCAATACGTCGCTCTTCAACTCCTTCGTAATTGCTCTTTCTAAGTGGAGAGGAACTACATCTCACGAAACGAGCTGAAAGTGCTATTATAGATTTCACATCAGAGCTGTAAGCTCTAGTTATATATAAATTCCTATCTCCAACTTTTATTTTTATTCTTATGAAAAGGTTAGAATTAGTAGAACGTTGAGGCAAAACTCGCCCAAACTTAACATTGTCAGTTTCCATAACTAATATCCTCAAAATATTCACAA
>JAFSXH010000002.1 GCA_017444165.1 bacterium
TTACATTTTTTATAACATCTTAACATATCAGACCGAAACAAATAGCGTTTTTTGCTACTATAGCATTTAGGGTCACTATACGGGCTCAATTTCTTTTGAAGTTTTCTTTTTAATTTTTCTCGAATCTTTTTTTCTTCCAATTCTTCCAATATTTTTTGACATTCTCCCAATTCTTTTTGAACACGTTCTTTCGAATCTTCTGGAAGTTCTTCTTTCAATCTTTTTTGACAACGTTCTGAGTATCTTTGAAGAGTTCCTATTCCTTGTTGAAGCTCTTCTTCCAATTTTTCTTGAATTTTTTCTTCCAATTTTTCAAATTTTCTTCGAAAATTTTCTCTTGAATCTTCTGAAAGCTCTTTTTCCAATTCTTTTTGAATTTTTTCTTTCAATTCTTTAAATTTTCTTTGAAAATCTCTTTTCAAATCTTTATTTTGGAGCTTTTCTATTTCATTTTGGAGCTCTGCTCCATAATGTTGTACATCAAAAACAGACAACTCTTTTACTATAATCCAGGCCGTCTGACTGTATTGTTTTTCGTTGTTTTTAATTTCTCTGCTCTTTTTGGCGGCTCTCTTACAACAAATAACTAAAAACTCTTCTATAAATCTTTCTTCAGGCACTCCATCTAAAAGTCCTCCTATGTTTTCATCTGTATAGGGAATTCTGTCATCCGCCTCAACCTCTGCTCTCTCTTGTATGGCTTCATTATACAACTCTTCCGCTATTTCACTTAGTTCAGTAGCTTTCTCCCACTTAAGACCTTTTTTAAGACAGTAAATCCACACCAGCTCATTAGGAACGGCCACACTTAATTTTTTCATAAAAGCTAATCTTCCAAGGAAATCTTGTATCCTATCATAACCAATCCCAGATGCAATGAGCAACTTGACCAAGGTCTCACGTTCAAACTTAGATCCACCAAGGAGATATTTTATTAATTTTCCATCACCAGGATAAACATCATGCATTCCAGATTTTTTATAACAACTTCTCAATTTTTCGACCATTTTTTTAATAAGATCGTCGTCAGTTAAACTGGAATAAATTTTACCATCATACGTAAGCCCATCCTTAGTCTCTTCACCGTGCAAAACATCCCTAAAGACAAGACGACATAGTTCCTTAGCACGACCGAAAGTAGTCTCACTTAAGAACGAAAAGCCCTCATAAGCCTGTAACCACAATAACTGATCTAAGTTGAGAATCTTTTTTTCATATAAACTAAAAATATGCTGAAGATTATTCTTAGTGCCTCTTTCGCCGCATTTGCCGTCCTCATATCTTTCCAATCTTTTTTCAGCAATCTCTGTATACTCTAAACTCTTAAACATAATAGCTACCTCCCTAAAAAATCACCAATTTTATTTTTTTCCTACAATGCGCTTCTTCAAAACCTCAATCGCTTGACGGCGCGAATCTTCATGTATAATCTTTTTCTCTGGATTATCATCATAAGGATTTTCGGAGATCTGTTTCTCTAAACTTTTAATAAAATTCTTATAAAATTCATCAAAATCTCCAATATTGACCATCTCCTTCATCTTAGAAGTCTTGTCCCAAGAGTAAGGAGCAGGTATAAGTACCTCCTCTATATCAGTATAATCTCCAATTTTAGCGTACTTCCAAATTTCTATGGAACCATCATTGTTGCGATCAGAAAACTCTAAAGCAAAGTCATCTTCAACAAGATCTTGACACAATTTATAATTCTTGTATCCCAGAAGCAGAGAGATGATCTTATTCTTGCCCGTTTCCTCATTTTCATTATTCCAGATCAATAAAAGTTCTTCACTCTTATCGCTAGTGAGACGAGCAGCAAAGATATTGACAAGCCTATTTACATTTTCCACCACAATTTCATCGTTCTTTTTCAGTATAACGCCTTTCCAGGCATAGATTGCACACTTGCCCTTAGTAGCTTTATCTTTGTCAAAGCCAGCAATCACCAATTCACGCACACCATCACCATTGACATCGACAAAACGACAAGAGAAAGAACCACTGTATACGTTCACTCCCAATCTTTCAAAAACAGCAAAACTGCCTTTATTCTTAGCTTTATTACCATCCTTCTTATCATCATTTTTATAATTAGTCATAACTGACACATCAAAACGGCCCATCGAGTTGAAGAGTTCATAATAATCCTTGTATTTGCTCTGCAGTTCACTGACAACCTTTTGCAAGTGAGCATCTTCGCTATCGACTAACAGACCTTGACGCGCCCTGAGATAAGCCTCTTCCTCCATATCAGCCGCTCTCAACTTATCAACCCATCTATCTATCCTGGCCATAACAATTTCACGACCTAGAGGGAAATTAGCTCCATCAGTGATTATTCGACTCATGTAAGAATCAGCTATCGTAAAATTGTGTTCACTCTCAAATTTTTCAGCGACACTTAAAAGAGCCGCCATGTAGCGAGCATGAAATTTGGGTTCTTCTTTATCACTCTTATATTCAACGCGAAGATCGCCGATATCCTTAGATAGATCACCCTCGATTAAAGCGGTCTTATCAATCTTTCCTTTACCATCTAGACCCCATTCACTAAATTTGCCTGTACCGTATAAGTAAAATCCTCCTGCCACCAAAGACAAAAATAAAATTGTCAATAAAAATATCATAAAACCTAGACTAAAAACAGATTTACTTTTGCGCATATTAGTCTCTGCTTCAGAGATCTCTGCCGCTAAAGTAGGATCCATCTCTGCGGCCTTATGTAAACTCTCACTTATATCATGGGAACTATGCTTTTCATCTTTCCACAAAGTACCGTCACCAGAACCACTAGCAATAGACATCTGCGCATGGTCTAGATTCAACCTGGCTAGTGACTTTTGTAATTCTTCCTTCATACTATCATCAGCCACAGGCTCTAGAGCGGAATAGATAATCTCTCGTTCCAAAGAGGCTCCTGAAGTAGTCTTTTGCAACCATTTGAATACTTTGCTAGCTATAGTACTCGGTATATTTTCGCACTTGCCTGAGAGAGAATGCAGATCAGAAGTAGCTCCAATTTCATTGTCTTCCTGCAGACAACAAGCGACACTTAAAATAACCGCATCGGCTGTCCAATAGTGAGCGTCGATCAATTTGCGACAAAGTGAACGAGCCGCAAAATACTCGCCATCGTCATAGAGCTTAAGGGCTGCCTTTATATCGATCTTGTGGGCTTTAACTGTAACAGTATCTTCACCACCGCTAGTTTGAAACTTAATGTGCGCTTCACTGATAACATCTTGCACCGCTTCCAGATCAACGGTTATCATAATGCGCTCTTTGTTGCCTGAAAAGATCTGAGGCTGAATGATCAGCCAATCGCAATCGCAACTCAAAGTTCCATATAAATATCCTTTACCGCCATTGTGAATATCGACAGCCAGATCGACTTCATTAGAAGCCCCCTCCACAAAAAGATCGCGATTAGAGAGTTTTAAAATAGGCTTTTCAGTATAACCCGAGGCATCTAAAAATTTCTGCAAACCGATAGAACGCTGCTTTTCAGTAGTGCGACACTCACGGGCAACCTCAGCCAACTTCTCATAGCCGCGCCCCCTCAACCAATATTCAAAATCACCATTATAAAGATGACGAACAGATGATTCCCAATAATTGAGAGCTTTAACGCATAACTCTCTGTCGCTGTCAGCCTGCCAGCCACCCTTAGAGGAAAAAATGGCTACATCTGCAGTGCGTTCTAAAACTTCTCCACAGTGAGTACAGATCGAAGCAGAATAATTGATTTTCTCGTTACACTTAGGACAAGCGATCTTTTCAGGAAGCGGATCACCTACAACTATAGCTTCTCTGTGCGTACAGTGACAACCAAAGACTACACAATTTTTATGTTCTTCCCAGCAAGCATCGTGATAAACAAAACTACAGCGACCACAGACGGTAAAATTACTATTTTCGTTGGCCCCATCCTCATTCTGATTAACAAAAGTCTTACCGCAAACTGGACAGACGCGCTCAGCTATAGACATATATCAATACCTTCCTGAAAGAACCCTACCGATTTCACCTCCTCTCTTTCTAAAAAGCGTCTATAGAACCTCCCCCCAAGTTAATTTTTGAAGTTTGGCGATTAATTATGTAAACCGAGTTCACGCAACCTCATCTGGGACTGTGTAGGGGGCTTTTGGACAGCCCCTTGAGAATAAGGGTATCCTAATAGCTAACTCCTTCGGGATATGCTATTAGGCGTTAGTCCATATACCAAACTTCTCGAGAATCTCCAGCTTCTATAAGCTGGAGAGGTTCAA
>JAFSXH010000034.1 GCA_017444165.1 bacterium
ATTCCCAAGAGATGGCCGATACCGTGAGGCATAAATATGGAGACTACATTGCTGTCTAAATAAGTATCTACATCACCATTAACCAAGACCCCCACCTCATGCAATCCAGAAGCTATAACCTCCAGAGCCTTGCGGTGAACCTCCACCCAATCTACACCAGGTTTGAGCATAGCGACACATTCCTTGTGAGCCTGTAAAACTGTATTGTATATCGCCTTCTGCTCGGCATTATAAGTTCCGCCCACGGGCCAAGTATTAGTAATGTCCCCCGCCCAACAATGATTATTTTCCAGACCAAAATCGACCAACAATAGGCCATCCTTCTGCAGAGTTGCCCCCAACTTTACCTGGTGCAGACGCTCACCCTTAGTAGTGATAATCGGATTAAAAGAGACTCCGTATCCCTTAGCATTAGCCTTAAAGAGCATAGAAGCGTAAATATCACCTTCGCTCTCCGCTCCCCTAACCAAAGCCCGCAACCCTTCTAAGTGGGCTTCAACTGTAGCCTGACAAGCTGACTTCAATTCTCTGTAGGCCTCTTCATCATGACACAAACGCAAAGATATTACCGCTTCAGCTAAAAGGCGATCATTTTCGTTATCTAAAGAGGGAACTCGACCGAGATATCTTTCCAAAAACAAATCTTGCCCAGGCGCACTCACAGGCAGAGAGGCTAAATTGTCTCGCGGAATCTCAGCCAAGAAGGCAGACAATTCATCAACATAATGAACCTCACAACCACTGCTTTCCGCCAACAACTCCAGCGAAGGAGCCTCGCCGCTCCAAATTAGATCATCAACCGTATACTCTGGTATAAAAAGATAGGCCCGCCCTTCGTGGAGCAAAAAATAAGAGCCCGGAGGACAGATTCCCGCAACGTAAACAAAGTTACTCTGAGGGCGAAAAGGATAAGTGTTGTCGGCATAGTTGCGACTCTGGTAAGTTCCATTAAAGAGCAAAACATTCAAACGACCGATCTTATCAGCCAACCTCTTATGCCTCAAAGTCAAACCCGCCATAACACCAACCTTCCCAAAGTGCAAAATCAATGCTCGTCCTTTTTCTATTTAGCTGAATATATCCCCGCTAAAATTAATTCGTAATGCGTAATTCTTAATTCGCAATTGGCAATGAAAAATATAAAAAAGGAACGTTTAATGGAGCGTTAAAGCAGAATAAGTTAGCATTTTTAAAGGAAGTGTTGTGTAAAAAATTGGAAGAACAAGAACTAAAAGAAAAAGAGACAAACTTAGAAAAAGTTGAAACGAAAACCGAAGAAAAAGAGCAGACTACAGAAAAAAAAGAGCCTGTAAAAACTGAAGATCCGGAACATTACTGGTTTCACAATGTTTATAAAGGGCCAGGGGTAGCTCAGCTTACTTTGAGAGCTGTAATTATGGGCTCTTTGATCGGTGGACTGATGTCGCTCTCAAACCTTTACGTAGGTTTAAAAACTGGTTGGGGCTTGGGCGTGGCTATTACGGCCTGCATATTGTCGTATTCAATTTGGACAACCTTGCACAAAGCCTTTCCCAAATTGTTCCCCACTCAAATGACCATCCTAGAGAATAACTGTATGCAGTCTTGCGCCTCTTCGGCAGGTTACTCCACTGGTGGAACGATGGTCTCGGCTATCGCCGCCTACTTAATGCTGACGGGCGAGCACATGAGTTATGGAATCTTGACCCTCTGGACCTTCTTCCTGGCCATGTTGGGTGTCTTTATGGCCATCCCTATGAAGCGTCAGATGATCAATATCGAGCAATTGAAGTTCCCCTCCGGCGTAGCCTGTGCAGAGACCTTAAAATCTCTCCACTCTCACGGTGCTGAAGCTATGAAAAAGGCTAAGGCTCTGGGAATCTCTGGTTTAATCGGCGGAGGTATCGCCATACTGCGTGACGGTCTAGGTTGGATCCCTAGCCTCATAAGTTTCCCTGGTAAGTTAGCGGGACGCGCTCTGGGAACTTGGACGATGAGCTTCGATATAAGCGGAGTCATGATCGCCGCTGGTGCTCTAGTCGGTTGGCGCGTATCCTGGTCTATGCTCTTGGGCGGTCTGCTCTGTTACGGCGTACTCGCCCCCTGGATGACTAGCATAGGAGCCATTGATGGCAGTGTTTTAGGCGACAACGGTTACAGAACGATAGTAGGCTGGAGTACTTGGACGGGTGCTTCTATCATGGTAGCCTCTGGTTTGACGATGTTCGCCATGGAGTGGCGCACTATGCTCAACGCTTTTAGCGGCTTGGGAGCTATCTTTGGTAAGAAGTCCGAGAAAAAAGAGACCGATCCCATGGAAGAGATCGAGGTCCCCTCTAGTTGGTTCTTGTTGGGAACTCTCATATCTGGCATAGGTTGTATCATCATACTGCACAGCGTCTTTGACACCACCTGGTGGATGGGCTGTATTGCTGTTATAGCAACCTTCTTCTTAGCTTTAGTGGCCTGCCGCGCCACGGGTGAATCGGACATTACTCCAGTAGGAGCCATGGGTAAGATCACTCAACTCACCTTCGGACTCTTAGCTCCCTCTAAAATGACCACCAACTTAATGACCGCTGGACTCACCGCTGGAGCCGCTGGAGCTTCAGCCGATCTTTTGACCGACCTCAAGAGCGGTTATGTCTTGGGAGCTAATCCTCGCCAACAGTTCCTAGCCCAATTCGCGGGTGTCTTCGCAGGAACTTTAATTGTTGTACCCGCCTTCTATTTAATCGTTCCCGATGCCAGCGTCTTAGGTGGAGGTGCTTGGCCCGCTCCTAGTGCTCAAGTTTGGGCTAAAGTTGCCGAACTTTTGAAGAACGGCTTCGGAGCTTTACACACCACCGCCCGCTGGGGAATGCTCATCGGCTGTATTATAGGAATCCTCATTCCTGTATTGGAGAAATACTTCCCCAAATATAAAAAGTATATACCCTCCGCCACTGGTTTGGGTTTGGCTATGGTTATCCCCTTCTACAACTCCCTCTCCATGTTCATTGGTGCTTGTATCGCTACTTACTTAGAGAAGAAACACAAAGAAGTTTCTGATGACTATGTAGTTCCTGTAGCTTCCGGTATAATCGCTGGTGAGTCTCTGGTAGGTGTAGCTATCGCTTTGAAGATGGCTCTACCAGGATTGCTGAAGTCTTTGAGACCGTAACAAAAAGTAACAAAAAAAATAACCTCCAAGTAGTCGTGTAAAAACAAGATACTTGGAGGTTATTTTTTTGC
>JAFSXH010000035.1 GCA_017444165.1 bacterium
CCTGGTCTAGGTTGTTTGAGTGTAGAATAGAGTTAAATTGAGAGGTTGAACAATGTCCAATATTTGCGTTTTCTGTGCATCGTCAGTGACTAAGAATGTCTATATAGCTGAAGATTGTGCTAAACTTGCTGAACTTATCGCTAAAAGAATGGATACACTCGTTTATGGTGGAGCCTTTGTCGGTCTTATGGGACTGCTCGCCGATATCGTCCTAAAAAATGGCGGTAAAGTTATCGGTATTATGCCCAAAAGTTTGACGAGTAGGGAGATTGCTAAGGAAGGGCTGACAGAAAGTTATATAACCGAAAGCATGGCGGAGAGAAAAGAACTTTTAATTGCAAAATCCGATGCCTTTGTGATCTTGCCTGGAGGTTTTGGAACATTGGATGAACTTTTTGAGGTTGTCTGTTTATGTTCTTTAGGTCTATGTCGCAAGCCAATAATTATACTTAATAGTCAAAATTATTACGATAAACTGTTAGAGTTTTTACAATATGCGGACGAACAGGGTATGCTACCTTATCATTATCAAAATCTCATTAGCGTCGTAAGCAAACCAGAAGAGATCTTTAACGCTATTGCCAATTATAAGCTCCCGCCAGTGCCAGAGTGGTTGCGGTAAGCTTATCAAAAAACGCAAATTGCTTAAATTGTTAAAGGACGAATTTTTATGCAAAAATTGCCTATAGGTGTACAAAGTTTTGGAAAATTGAGGGAATACAATCTTATTTATGTGGATAAGACGGCACGGTTATTAAAACTTGTAAATAATGGTTTCAGGTACTTTTTGTCTCGTCCGCGCCGTTTTGGTAAATCTTTGACGTTATCTACACTGGAGGCGATGTTTGCAGGTAAGGCGGAGTTGTTTCGAGGATTAGCGGCAGAAGAGTGGGTAAAAGAGCAGAGCAAAAATCCTTCTCCAGTTTTAAGAATTGATATGAGTAGTCTGCGTGACTATTCTACCGCCGAGGAGTTGAACGATTCTCTCGTTAAATGTTTGGAAGATTTGGCTTTTTTGCATGATGTACAGATTGCAGCAGAAAGAACTGGCAGTGGAGCTTTATTAAGGCTTATTTTGACACTTTATAAAAAATTTGGTTCCGTGGTAATTTTGATAGATGAGTACGACAAACCGATTCTCGACAATATAAAAGATCTTGCCAAAGCAGAAGAGATGAGAGGGGTTCTGCGCTCTTTTTATGGAGTGTTAAAGAGTTGTGATGAATATCTGCGCTTTGTCTTTATTACGGGAATATCAAAATTCAGCAAGATGGGCGTATTTTCAGCTATGAACAATCTTTTTGATATATCATTAATTGAAAGTTATAGCGATATAGTTGGTTATACCCAAGGTGAACTTGAAGAAAATTTTAAGGAGTGGATAGATCTTACCGCTTCCAAGATAAATATAGATTGTTCTGAAATTCTTGCCAGACTTAAAGATTATTATGACGGATTCAGTTTTGATGGAAAGACGCGTCTTTATAATCCTTTCTCAATTTTGAATTTTTTTGCTACAAGTAAGTTTTCAAACTATTGGTACGTCTCAGGATCGTCAAGTTTTATTGTAAATTACATGAAATCTCACTTAATATCAGATCCTGAAGTCTATCGCCATTTTGCTGTTTCTGCGGATTTTTTAGACAACTACGAGATAGAGAGAGCCAAGCCTGAAAGTTTTCTCTATCAAAGTGGATATTTAACGATAGAAAATTGGGAAGAGGATCAGATAACTTTAAATTATCCTAACGTGGAAGTTTACAAATCTATAACTAGGATGTACCTTGAAGATATTTACAAAGTAGAAAGCTATATAAGTTTAGGTAGTGAGCTGTGGAAGACTCTGAGTAGTGGAAAAATACTTGAAGCTACAGAGATTTACAACAGGGCCTTAGCAGGAATTCCCTACGAAGATTTTGCTAAACGCGATGAATATTGGTATCGTTCCCTATTTTTAATGCTTTTGCGCGGGGCTGGCATTACTGCTTTTGGAGAGATACATACTCACAAAGGCCGCTCAGATTTATTAATTAAATTTCCACAAGTTAGCATAATTTTAGAGTTTAAATTTGCTAAGAAGTCTTCAGAGGTTGAACAGAAGATAGCTGAGGGAAAGCAACAACTGCAAGAGAGAGATTATGCTAAGGGGTACGGTGTTGAAGGCTGTGAGGTTGTGTCGGCGGTAGTTGTGGCTGACGATGAGAGGCATCAGGTGTGCTGTAAGTTGTAATAAAAATGGATGATGCGGAACTTACAAAAAACTATGAAGAAGGTTTTATTGAACGTATAAGCGAGCCGCTTATTTCTGAACCACTTATTTCTGAAAGTGAAGGAGAGAAATTACTAGAAATAGTTATTACGGAATGGTTGGAGGATGAAAATTACTCTCAAAAAGAGATTATGAATATAGGTATGGGTATAGCCGAATATATAGTCAAACAAATTAGTAAATAAATTAAATATTAA